>CADCOX010000324.1 GCA_902803195.1 uncultured Bacteroidales bacterium | reverse complement strand
CACAGACGTGGTCAAACTCCACCAGCACGTCCGCGTCCGCGTCACAGAGGTCGACCATCGTCGTGGCCGTATCTCGCTGTCGATGAAAGGAATGAAAGCAGGCAATCGCGGATAATGCTTTATTTCCCGTTTTATGGTTTATCGTTCATCGTTGAAGATAAGCGCGTAGGGCTGATATGATCATTCGCCCTTATTGGGCTTTGCACACAATGCTATAGGATTGCGAAAAAATATACGAATGAAGGCCTTGCTTCCACTTTTTGCTATTTTAAGGGGTATAAATAGCTGAATATTATCACATTGACGCTAGTGGAAGCTACTCGTGTAGCCTCCACTAAGCTTCCACTGCCCACTGCCAGACAGAAGGGGAGAAAAATTGGAGGCTGAATGGAAGTAAAATGAATAGCCTCCACTCTTGCAAGTCGCTTGGAATAAGGATTTTAAATGCTGTTTTGTGGCAAAAAGTGGAAGCGAGGGCGAAGTCCCTATTTATATTTTATTTGCGAGTAGAAATGGGCTGTTTGTATTTTCCGTTTCGAGTAGTCGAGTGACCTCACGCGTATATACGTGCAGCCTCACGCGTATATACGTGTCGCCTCACGCGTATATTCGTGTCGCCTCACGCGTATATACGTGCAGCCTCACGCGTTTATTAACGAGCGTTTGATTTATAGGACTGGTCGTTGAAGCGGCGAGGCGACCAAGGCCGGGCATTCGGTTCTGTTAGAGTTCATGGTCTTGGCTTGTCCTCTTTTTCTTTTTTCTCTTATGCTTTTTCTCTTTTATGATGGTTTTCGTTTGTGTTAACGTTATTTTGTTCCCGTTTTCGTTTGGGTTAGCATTATTTTCCTTATCTTTGTCGCGGAAAAATCGTCTATTGAATTGTTTATGAGGTTTATCTCTTGGAATGTGAATGGTTTGCGAGCGTGCGACACGAAGGGCTTTCGTGAAGCCTTCCGTACGTTGGACGCCGACTTCTTCTGCCTGCAGGAAACGAAGATGCAGGAGGGACAACTCGACATCGCCTTCGACGGGTATGAGAGCTATTGGAACTACGCCGAGAAGAAAGGCTACTCGGGTACCGCCATTTTCACGCGCCACACGCCCATGAGCGTTGCTTACGGCCTTGGCGTCGAGGAGCATGACCACGAGGGGCGGGTCATCACGCTCGAGTACGAGGACTTCTTCGTGGTCACCGTCTACACGCCCAATTCGCAGGACGGATTGCGTCGCCTGGACTACCGTATGACGTGGGACGATGCCTTCCGCGAATACCTCTGCCGACTGGACGCAAAGAAGCCTGTGCTCGTCTGTGGCGACATGAACGTGGCGCATGAGGAGATTGACCTGAAGAACCCCAAGACGAACCGCATGAACGCGGGCTTCACCGATGAGGAGCGAGCGAAGTTTACCACGCTTCTTGCTGCTGGTTTCACCGACACGTGGCGCGCCCGCAACCCCGACGTACGCGACGTCTATTCATGGTGGAGCTATCGCTTCCAGGCACGGCAGAAGAACGCAGGTTGGCGCATCGACTACTGGTTGGTCAGCAACCGACTCTTCCCACAGGTGACAGACGCACGCATCCACACCGAGATATTCGGCTCCGACCATTGCCCTGTCGAGGTGGACGTGGCTATCAATGAGTCGTGAAAGGCCCCTACTTCTTTTAACTCCGAAATAGAATAATAAACGAGCATACAAAAGAATTGATTATGAACAAACAACACGACATGAATCGCCGTCAGTTCCTGCGCCAGCTGGGACTCGGATCGGCATCGGCTTTCTCGCTCATGGCGATGAGCCCCTTCCAGGCCTTTGGTGCAGAGCAGCCTCGCCTGCCTGCTAACGAAGGCGACATCAAGATGACCTATCGCAAGCAGAACGGCTCGGGCGAGAACATCTCGCTCCTGGGCTTCGGCATGATGCGCCTCCCACGCGAACAAGAGGAGGTTGACCGCTTGGTTGACTATGCTATCGCCCACGGCGTCAACTACTTCGACACCGCACCCATGTATGGAGGTGGACGCAACGAGGATGTCGTAGGACAGACGCTCAGCCGCTATCCCCGCGACAAATACTACGTCGCCACGAAGATGTCTAATCAGAACCAACAGCTGTGGGACTTTGACAGAGCAAAGGAGATGTACGAAAACTCCTTCCGCAAGTTGCGCGTAGACTACATCGACTACTACCTGCTCCACAGCATTGGAGGCGGAGGCGTCGACAACCTCAAGGGGCGCTTCATCGACAATGGCCTGCTGGAGTTTCTCCTTAAGGAGCGTGAGGCTGGACGTATTCGCCACCTCGGCTTTAGCTATCACGGTGATGTGTCGGCCTTCGACTGGCTGCTCGACCACAACGAGGAGTACCATTGGGATTTCGTGCAGATTCAGATGAACTACCTCGACTGGCGCCATGCAGGACGCGGACGCCGTCGTGCCGATGCCGATGCAGAGTACCTCTATGGTCGCTTGGAGAAACTCGGCATTCAGGTCGTCGTCATGGAACCCATTCGTGGCGGTGGCCTTGCTAATGTGGCCGACGAGATCCGTCAGCAGCTACAAGCCGTACGCCCCGACGATAGTCCTGCCACCTGGGGCTTCCGATGGGTAGGCTCTCACCCCAATATCCTCACAACGCTCAGCGGTATGAACCGCATGGAGCACCTCGAGGAGAACGTACGAACGTTCTCGCCCCTGCAGCCCTGTAGCGAGGCCGAAAACGAACTGCTCGCCCGCATAGCCGACCAGATGGCAGGCTTCCCCACCATCGGTTGCACCACCTGCGGCTACTGCATGCCTTGCCCCTATGGCGTCGACATCCCCTCCAACTTCGCCTTCTACAACAAGGCGGTTACCGAGAAAATGTTGCCGCTGCCCGAGCCGACGGCCTCCGACTATGCAGAGCGTCAGGAAGCTTTCATCAAGGCTTACCGCGATGCTATCCCCGCTGAGAAACGTGCTACGACCTGCGTCGACTGCGGCCAGTGCCTCGCCAAATGTCCGCAGCAGATTCGCATCCCCAACCAGATGAGCCGCATCGTAGAACTCACGCGGAAGAGGCGGAAATAAGGCCCTCTCCCGGCAGGCTCTCCCCCGAGCCCTCCCCAAAGGGATAGGCTCATCCTCTGAACACCACAGTCCCCCTCCCATAGGGAGGGGAGATTTGTGATTACAACCTGAATGAAGGGGCGATTAAACCTTTTCAATCTGCCTCGGTCTAAGGAGAAAACGACTATTACAACGATAAGAACATAATGAAAAGAAACACCGCAAACATGATCCTCGTCCTCTCCGTTGCCTGCATGGGCCTCGGGCTGATGAGTCTCCGTCCTGCTGACGAGATTGTCACCAAGGAGAACGGCGCCATCGTCATCAACACCACCACCCTTGCCGACGACGTCGAAGGCTATGCCGGCCCTACGCCGCTGAAGATTTACGTGAAGGCGGGTAAGGTCGAGAAGATCGAGGCGCTGAAGAACATCGAGACACCTAAGTATTGGGCGCTTATTAAGCGCGACTTGCTTGGCAAGTGGAACGGCTTGGCCGTGAAGAAGGCTGCCACACAACAGGTGGATGTCATCACGGGTGCCACCTACACGTCTGAGGCTGTCATCGAGAACGTCAAGCGCGGACTCGACTACTACAACAAAAAGAAGAAGTAAACACATTCAGGCCTGTTCTCAGAGCAGGCCTTTTCACCATTTGACTGTGCGAGCTATTGTCCATGTGGATGATAGCTCGCGTTTTTATTTAGCGTATTCAACGTCAATTTACGTTAAATATTTGGAATTAATTTGTGCATATCGCCAAATATCCCTATATTTGTCGCGGATTTCATCAAGTTTTATAGTTGAAACTGCAAATAATAACGAATGAAATGACTACACAGGCGAAACTAACAGAGAAGGAAGAAGAGGTGATGACGCTGATTTGGCAGCTCGGGGCGTGCGCTCCAAAGGAGGTGCAAGCCCTCTACGATGAGCCGCGTCCTCACATCAACACCGTGGCAATGGTCTTTCAGTCCTTGGAGAAGAAAGGCTACCTCAGTCATCGCCCCCAAGGACGAGGCTACATCTACGAACCCATAGTGCGGCGCGAGGACTATGGTTCTCGGCGCATCAGTCATGTCATCGACGCTTTCTTCGGTCAATCCTACATGAGTGTCGTCTCAGCACTTGTGCGCGACAAAAAGGTCGATGAGGCCGACCTCCTGCAGTTCCTGGCCGACTTGCGCAAACAAAAAGACAAGGGCGAGCAAACGGAAGACATCGATTAATTAAGAGAGCCTTTCATCATGACCATCTTACTCTATCTTATCAAATGGGCGATTGCCCTTTCGTTGCTCTACGCGATTTATGTGCTGACCCTTCGCCGCGAGACTTTCCATTCGTTGAAGCGGGCCGTGCTGCTGGGCGTAATTGTGGTTAGTGCTGTGTTGCCGTTTGTGCAGCTGCAGATGTCGTCTTCATCGAGAGCCTTGATGCACAGCGGGAGGCCTGTCAGTCTGGACAATCTCATCCTTTCGGGAGGTCAAAGCGCAGCGGCTGTGCGTGAAACCGAACCAGCTGTCAGGGCTTCGCTTGATGGCGGGGAGGTTAAAGACAACGGTACGGAGCTGCAAAATGGTGAAGTGACGAGCGAGCAAGCGAGGCAACCTTCTGAGTGGATTCCCATGTGCTTCCTCTTGCTTTGGGGCGGCGGAGCGCTCGTCCTCTTGGTCCTCTATGCTCGTTCGTTGTTGGCGACGAGTTGGATGATTCATCGCAGTCGACGCGTACGAATGGATGGCGTGCCGAAAGACATCTGCGTGCTGGTGAGCAGTCGTTTAGTCTCGCCGTGCTCTTGGATGCACTGGATTCTGTTGCCTGAGCAGACGTTGACGCGACCCCAAGAGTTGCGGACAATCTTGCTGCACGAGCAGGCGCACGTGCGCTTCGGACATTCCTGGGACATGATTCTGGCTGAGGTGACGGCACGCCTGTTGTGGTTCCTGCCTTTCGTCTGGATGGTGCGCCGTGAACTGTCCGACGTGCATGAGTTCGAGGCCGACCAAGCGGTGCTACAGGCGGGTGTGGCTCAGACGGCGTATGATGCCGTGCTCGTAGCGCAGGCCACAGGCACCCGGCTCCAGCCCGTGGTCAATGCTTTCAATCAAACGCAGGTGAAGGCGCGTTTGGCCATGATGTATGTCAAAGCCAGTAGTCGACGGTCGCAGTTGAAAGCGCTGTGGATGTTGCCGCTCATGGGCGTTGTTGTCCTGCTTTTTGCCTGCTATCGGGCAAAGCCGTCGCCGCTCGTGGGCACATGGATGTTGTATGGCGTGCGCTACGGGGAAGATGGTAAGTTGGAAGAATGGCACAAAGACCCTGCGCATCTATACCGCATCTTCGAGGCGGACAGTACGCTGTGGGAGGTCGTCACCTTCGCCGACACAGAGGATACGCGCACGCAGGCCGTAGGGACATGGACACAGCCGAGAGCGAACCGTTTCATGGAACACATCCTCTATGCCAACAGGGACTTGCGTGGTTTGAGATTTCCTATGGACCACAGTTCACGAAAGCGCCGCTATGATGCACGCTCGTTCAGTCTTGGTGAGAAAAGTGATACGCTTTACATATACGATCAGAAGCAAGAAGTGGAGCTATGGGTACGTGTGCCCGACGGGAGTGTGCTGCGCAGTGAGCCCGATGTGCAACGGACAAGCATCGCTCTGGCTGTGACGAGGGTGAGACAGAAGGATTTGCCCAGACAGGTGCGTGAACAGCCGGAGACGGCAGCGCTCTACGCCATGATAGATTTGATTAACAAGAACCGTGGGCCGAAAGATATTCTTTTCTACAAACTGACAAGTGTTGTGCGAACGGGGGAGAGCGTCCTCGTGTCGACGGAGATGTATGATGAGCACGTCTATATCACCATGAAGCAGCATGAGGGCCAATGGATTATGGAT
>CADCOX010000323.1 GCA_902803195.1 uncultured Bacteroidales bacterium | reverse complement strand
GGTGCATTCACGACTGATTGTACAATGGAAGAGATGGTGGAGATGTGTGCTCGGTTTGTGGACGAATTCAACAAGCACACCGGGCAGCACCTTAGCCTGGAGGAGTACAAGGAGGGTTTGCGTCAGTTCTACCCTACTCTCAAACGCTGGCAAAACCCGACTAATGAGTTGTCTGGCAGCAAACTTACATAACAATTGTAAACAAGATGAACCGGAAGAAATACAACCGCTCGTTTGCCCGCAGGCTGACACGATGGGTGATGTTGGTGCTATTCATCATGATGAGCGCCTTGGGTTACCTCATCTACAAGTTGGCAAAATCAATCGTGGTGGAGATGAGTGCAGATGCCTACCACGCGGACATGCTGGCATCGGCAAGCACCATCACCGGCATGTTGGCCAATGTGAGCACAGCTGTACGCAACAATACCTCTGACGTGGAGCGCCACCTGCACCAACCCGAGCAGTTGCAGGGCATCATGGAACGTATCATCGTACAGAATCCTCGCATACGCAGTTGTGGAGTGAGTTTTATTGAGAACTACTACCCACAACGGGGCCGTTCGTTCTGCCCTTATGCATGGAACGAGGACAGCCTGCAAAACGACATGCGCTCCATAGAGGGCTACGACGATACCTACCTACGGTCCAATTGGTTCGTCGAGGCCGTAGCTGCTGACTCGGCCTACTGGTCGCAACCATTCTTTGACGGTCATGATGCCAAGACGCCCCTCGTGGCTTACTTACAGCCTATTCACGACGAGCAGGGGCGCGTAGTGGCCATTCTTGGCGCCGACCTATCGCTTGACTTCATGACAGGGCTGGTGCAGAGCCTCGACAGTATCTTCAGAAGCAATGCTTGGTATATCTCATTGACAGATGAAGCGACTAGTTACGTACTCGCGCACGACGGTACCTATATCACACACCCCGACCATCGCCGCATTCTGAAAGGAAACTTCTTCGTACACATCAAGGATGCCGACACAAGAGGCTTGGCCAAAAAGGCCATACAACAGATGATGGAGGGCCAAAAGAGCGACTCCGAAACCGACAAGGTATTGCGTGTGAACCGCGTGGAAAACTATCTATTCTACCTGCCCCTGATGGGAATCGATTGGACGTTGGCAGTAGCGGTGCCCAAGTTGTCACTCGACATCATCGGCATCCTCGTAGGTTTTCTGATGTTGTTGATTATAGGCATGGTGTTGGTAATTACTTTCTTTGTATGCCGTTTGGCCATTCGCCGAGCTGCCAACCCGTTGAAACAGCTGGCAACTACTGCCGACAAGGTGGCAAGCGGACAGTTCAACGCAGCATTGCCCACAATCAATAGCCGCGATGAAATCCACCAGTTGCGCGACTCTTTTGAGAACATGCAGACCTCGCTTTCTGCCTACATGGAGGAGTTGAAGAGCACCACGGCGGCCAAGGCTTCGATGGAGAGCGAACTGAAGATTGCACACGGCATCCAGATGGCGATGCTCCCCAAGACCTATCCCGCTTTCCCAGACCGCGACGATATCGACATCTACGGAATGGTGGAACCTGCAAAGGCTGTGGGCGGTGACCTCTACGATTTCTTCATTCGCGACGAGAAACTCATCTTCTGCATTGGCGATGTGAGCGGAAAAGGCGTGCCTGCATCGCTGGTGATGGCCGTAACCTGCTCGCTGTTCCGAAATATCGCGGCCTATACGCAGGAACCCGACCATATTGCATTGGCTTTGAACGAGGCTCTTTGTGGCAACAACGATACCGGCATGTTCGTCACCATCTTCCTTGGCGTGCTCGACCTCACATCAGGCTGCCTGAGTTACACCAATGCCGGCCACAATCCGCCGCTGATGGTGACAGGCAACGAGGCCAGCAAGTTGACGTGCGACTCCAACATTCCAGCAGGCGTGATGCCAGGTTGGCAGTTCACAGTGCAACACCACCAGATGAACAAAGGCGACAGCGTGTTCCTCTATACCGACGGTCTCAACGAAGCCGAGGACAGCAACCATCGTCAGTTCGGATTAGAGCGCATGCTACAAGTGGCAAGGCTCACCATCAATAAGCCGCAGCCGCTCATTGAGGCCATGACGTCTTCCGTCCACCTGTATATGGGCGACACCGAACAGGGTGACGACTTAACCATGCTCGCCATACAGTACACCCACTCATTATCCTCTAAATAAACCTTCACGCGATGATAGAGCAAGGCTTTGTTTTCTACATTCTGATTGCGATGCTGATAACGGTGTTGTTAGTGGTTTCGTTTATCATCCCATTCTACGGCTTCGTTCGCCATCGCCTCAAGGGCGCGTTCTTAGGCTGCCTCCTGCAGCCGTTTGTGTGTGGCGTAGCGTGTATGATGGCTATCGTGGGCATCGTCGTCTATCAGAGATACGACGTCCGCAAGCATCGCCGAGCAGCGATGGTGACAGTGAGGGAGACGGTGGACGACAGCATCGGCGCCCTCAGCTACGTTTGGCATCTGAAAGCCGACGAGGAATGTCTGCTGGAGATAGAGCCTATGGACGGCTCCAAGGTGCGCCCCGATCCGTTCCATCGCACGAAGTTGTTTGACGTGGTGCCGACCGACTCCTGCAGCGTGTGTGTGGACGATAGGATTGTCGTCGCTTTCGACTTGAACGAACGCAAAGCCACGGCCACCGACTACGGCACACCGATAGAGGTGGTGCGCGTAGACTGGGACCGCGTGGACGAGTTCTTCGGACGCGAATAAGGGGATGATGAATCTGGGGCCTCCACAAAAGCCTCTCCCCCACCCTCACGAACGGGAGAGGGTGACAGGGGAGAGGCTTCACGTTGCGTTCCTGCGTAGGGGCGTGACGGACTACTCCACTGGAGGCACTTCGATCTGGGAGCCGTAGCGATGGTACTCGTTGGAGATGGACTGCTCCTTGATGTAGTGGGCGAGTTCTATGCGTCCGTCGCGCACGGGAGGCGACGGTGCGACGTACCGGTTGGCGTCGGCAGCAGCCTGGAAGACAACGTCGGGCACTTGGCGCGAGATGGTGCGGACGCGCTCGTAGTGCTTAATGCGCTGGCAGAAGGAGGCGAGGTTCTCGCTGATAGCCGTTGCGCCGAGGCGGCGTACCTCATCGAGCAGCGCATTGGCGTCGTCGGCCGACACGGTGAGGGGCGTGCCGACGGTCTGCGCTGCCAAGCACACCATCTCGACCTGCTCGGGCGTCTCGTCGCCGAAGAGTCGCATGACCATGCCGCCCGTGAGGGGCAGATAGCGGAACACGTTCTGCTCGCCGCGTATCGCAGGCTGAATGTTGCGGGCATGGCGGAACTCCCGCTCATACCATTCTGCATAGGACGTGCAATAGTCGGTGGTCGAACGCTCGCGATCGGTGATGCTCATGAATTGCGCCACGTAGTTGGGGCCGCCTGCCTTCAGACCCGGTCCGAAGGCCGAGAGCTTCATGCCGCCGAAAGGCTGGCGGTTGACGACGGCGCCCGTGATGCCGCGATTGATGTAGAGGTTGCCCGCCTGGATGTGGTCCTTCCAATAGCGCTGCTCGTGCTCGTCGAGCGACTGCAGGCCCGAGGTGAGACCGTAGTCGAGACCGTTGACGAGGTCGACGGCCTGCTCGAGCGTGTCGAAGGGCGCTACGGCCAACAGCGGGGCGAAGAGTTCGGTGCGGAAAGTGAAGGACTCGGGCTTGACGTCCACCTTGATGGTCGGACGGAGGATGTACTTCCTCTGGTCAACGAACTCGGGGGCGATGAGCCAGCGCTCGCCAGGCTCGAGTTTGAAGGCCTGCTCGAGTTTGTCGTTGCGGTTGGTGATCATCGGGCCCACGATGTTGCCAGCGTTCCAGACGCCACCCACTTTGAGCGATGAGGCGCAGTCCTTGAGTTTCTCGAAGAACTCGGGGTTCTCGTAGACAGAGCGCTCCACAAGGAAGAGCGAGCAGGCCGAGCATTTCTGCCCAGCATTGCCGAAGGCCGAACGGCAGGCGTTCATGATGGCGTGGTCGCGGTCGCCTTTGGCTGTGAGGATGATGGCGTTCTTGCCGCCCGTCTCGGCGCTGAGGGGCTTGCGCGGATGGGCGTGTGCGATGGCCTGTGCGGTCTCAGTGCCGCCCGTGAGGATGATATGTTTCACGACGGGCGACGACGTCAGCAGCGGCGTGGCCTCGCGGTCGGTGATGACGACCTGCAACGCCTCCTTGGGCACGCCAGCCTCCCAGAAGGCACGGGCAAAGAGCCAGGCCACGGGCGCCGCCACAGTGGCGGGCTTGAGGACGCACGTGTTGCCCGATGCCAAGGCGGCAACGACGCCTCCGCAGGGAATGGCGCAGGGGAAGTTCCAAGGCGAGAGCACGAGCACCGTGCCCTTGGGCCTCATCTCGATGTCGGGCAACGCAGCCAGACGCTTCATCGTAGTGGTGTAGAAACGGCAGTAGTCGATGGCCTCGGATACCTCCACGTCGGCCTCCTCGATGGTCTTGCCCGTGATGGCGCACATCGAACCGCAGAGGTCGCCGCGCATCTGTCCGAGGATGTTGGCAGCGCGGTACATCGTCTGATGGCGCTCCTCGACGGTCGTCTGGCGCCAGTGGCCGGCGTCGGCAGCGGCCGTGGCCAGCACCTGCTCGGTCTGCTCACGGTTGGCACGGCTCATCGCACACACCAGCACATCGCCCTCCTGCGAGCGGTCGAAGTAGCGGACGCGGTCGTCGTTGTAGACGAGCTCGGCGCCTATCTGCGTGGGCAGCAGGTCGCCTGGCTTCCAGTCGCCCCAAGCCCCCTCTGAGGAACGTTCTATATCTCCCTGTAAAGGGATACCTGTGTTTTCGTCTGCTCTCCACTTGGCAAAGATCTTCTCGACCCACTGCTGGTTGCAGAAGCGGTCGAAGTCGGTGTCGGGCTCGTTCTGCATCTCGTCCTGCGGCTCCTGCCCCACGTAGGGCTGATTGCGGTCCTGCGTGCGGGTGGGCGTGTGGTCGAGATGGTCCTTCATGTTGTAGGCATCGATGAACTGCTGTTGGAGGTTGCGCCACTCGGGCGTATCGGGCTTGAGCGAGAACGAGTGGGTCAGGAAGTTGTCGGGGGCTGTGTTCTCGTCCATACGGCGCACGAGGTAGCTGATGGCATTGAGGAAGTGCTCCTTCTTCACCACGGGCGTGTAGAGGATGACGTGGTTGCCCAACTTCCGTTGTGCTCGCCAGACGTGGTTGGCCATGCCCTCGAGCATCTCGAAGCAGAAGCAATCCTTCGGCGTCTGGTACATCTGGGTGAGCAGGTAGGCATAGGAGATGGTGAACAAGTTGTGCGACGCCATGCCGATGTGGAGCACACGTGCGTTCTCGGGTTTGAGGCCACGCTCGATGATGTGCAAGTAGTTGGCATCCACCTCCGTCTTGCTCTTGCGCACAGGATTAGGCCAGCCGCGCAGGTCGCTGACGATGTTCTCCATATCGAGGTTGCAGCCTTTGACGATGCGCATCTTGATGGGCGCTCCGCCCTCGGCCACGCGCTTGCGGGCGAACTCCAGCAACTCGCTCTGGAAGCCCCAGGCATCGGGCAAGTAGGCCTGCACGACGATGCCCGCCTCGTAGTTCTTGAACTGCGGCAGCGAGAGTACGTCCTTGAACAGCTTCATCGTCAGATGGGCATCCTTGTACTCCTCCATGTCGAGGTTGATGAACTTGGGTTTCGTCACGCCGGCGGGATCGGTGTAAGGATAGTCAATGGCCGTCTGGTAGAGCTCGGACATGCGTCGCACCAGTTCGGGGAAGCACTCCTTATAGTTCAACGCGTGCGTCTGCGCGTAGATGCCCGATATCTTGACCGAGATGTAGTTGATGTCGGGCTCCTTCAGCGCCTCGAGGTACGACTGGTAGCGCTTCTCGGCCTCCTCGTTGCCCAGCACGACCTCGCCCAACAAGTTCACGTTCTGCCCTATGTTCTGGTCGAAGCGAGTGGCCAGATGCTCGGTGAGGCTGGGGCGAGCGGCATTGATGATGACGCGGCTGGTGTCGCGGCGCAGACGCCATTTGATGATGGGTACAGCCGCCCAGTTGAAGAGCGGCAGGTAAGCAAACTTCTGGTACATCCAGAACAGGGCGTGATCCGTAGTGTCCAGGAACTTGGGGATTCCGTATTGGTCGATGAGCTCCTTCACGCGCAAGGCCAGCTTCTGGCGGTCGCGTATCTGGCTCGTCTCGTCGAGCATGCGCACGATGAACTTCTTGTCCGAGGGTGTAGTCACCATCGTGCCGTACATGTGCTGCTCGTTCTTCTCCAGTTTAGTGAGGCCCGAATAACTCTCGTCATAGAGTTTCCGCATCCAGGAGAACACCTCCTCGATGGTTGGTAGTTGTTGTTCAGCCATAAGATATTGTCTTTTTAGGTAAATGAAAGTAGGTAGGGAATGCGCTCCAATGCATACCACGAGCGCACGCGTGGGTGTATGCCGTCACGGCATGGGAGGCGGGCTGAACTTCACGTTCCTATAACGGTGCAGTCCCGTGAGGGCTTGCTCGGAAAACTTATCGTACATAGGCCAGTGCTCTTTAGGTTAAAAGGTCGTTAATGCAAGACTTCGGTCGCAAATTTAGCGTAAT
>CADCOX010000322.1 GCA_902803195.1 uncultured Bacteroidales bacterium | reverse complement strand
TATGGAAGCAGTATTCTCCTACATTATCAGTCTCGGCGCATCGGTTATGATGCCGATTTTGTTCACCATCATCGGCCTGTGCATCGGGCTTAAGTTCGGCAAGTCACTGCAGAGCGGCCTCTATGTGGGCGTCGGTTTCGTCGGCCTCGGTATAGTCACGGCCCTGCTGACGACCAACTTTAATGGTCCTCTGACGAACATCTCCGAAATCTACCATCTGCAGCTCAATATCTTCGATATGGGCTGGCCAGCTGCCGCTGCTGTGGCCTACAACACCGCCGTGGGTGCCCTCATCATCCCGATTTGCTTGGGTGTCAACTTTCTGATGGTGCTGACGAAGACCACGCGGACTGTCAACATCGACCTGTGGAACTACTGGCATTTCGCCTTCATCGGCGCCGTGGTCTATTTCGTCAAGGACCAAAGCCTTGCATGGGGCTACTTCGCGGCCATCGTGTGCTATATGTTCACCCTTGTCATGGCCGACCTGACGGCCGAGAAGTTCCAGAAGCACTACGGCCTGGACGGCATCTCCATCCCTCAGCCTTTCTGCCAGAGCTTTGTGCCCTTCGCCATCGGCATCAACTGGCTGCTGGACAAGATTCCCGGTTTCTCCAAGCTCGACATCGATGCCGAAGGACTGAAGAAGAAGTTCGGCGTACTCGGTGAGCCGCTCATCCTCGGCGTCATCGTGGGTGCGCTCATTGGCGCTCTTAGCGTGAAGGAATGGAATAGCGACGCAGCCAAGACAATCCTGTCCTTGGGTGTCATCATGGGAGCAGTCATGGAATTGATTCCTCGCATCACCAAACTGTTCATCGACGGTCTGATGCCTATCAGTCAAAAAACCAAGGAAGTGGTGGAGACGAAATTCAACGGCAAGAAAGTGCATATCGGCATGAGTCCTGCTCTCGTTATTGGTCATCCCACGACACTTGTTGTCTCGTTGTTGCTCATTCCCACAGTGCTGTTCCTGGCCGTTGTACTGCCAGGCAACCAGTTCCTACCCCTCGCCTCGCTGGCCGGTATGTTCTATCTCTTCCCCTTGGTACTGCCCATCACGAAGAACAACGTCGTCAAGACCTTCATCATCGGCCTTGTTGCCCTCATCCTTGGTCTATACTTTGTCACGGATATGAGTACCGACTTCACTGCTGCAGCGGCCTCGGTCTATGCCGCCACGCAGGATGCTGCCGCCAAGGTGCCCGAAGGCTTCCTCGCCGGAGCCCTCGACTTCTGCTCTTCGCTCATTGGCTGGGTCATCTTCCGTGCCTGCAAGAGCCTTGACTATATCGGTATGGGGCTGCTCGCTGGCTTCACCGTCGTCATGATGTTCATCAATCGCAAGAGAATCATTGCCGATGAGAAAGCAAGTATCGTTTCAAAATCATAAAATATCATTCAATGAAAAAAGCATTTCTTACACTAACCCTGCTGGCAACTGTATTAGTTTCCTCTGCCCAGCAGAAAGTTAATTTCCAGACCGCCTGCCATCCCGAGGACGTCAAGCACTACGACACGAAGACTTTGCGTGAGCGTTTCGTCATGGAGAAAGTCATGGTGGCTGATGAGATCAACCTGACCTACTCCCACTACGACCGCTTCATCTTCGGCGGTGCAATGCCTGTCACGAAGACGCTGAAACTGGAGAATTTCCTTGAACTCGGCCTCGACGTAGACCCGACCATCAAGGACAAGTATTTCCTATACAACCGCGAGCTCGGCGTGGTGAACTGCGGTCAAGGCGATGGCGTCGTCATCGTTGACGGCAAGGAGTATGCCCTCTCACCAAAGGAAGCTCTATACATCGGACGTGGCCATATTGGCAAGGACAAGGACGTAAACAAGGTTGTGGAGTTCCGTTCTAAGGACGCCAGCAAACCCGCCAAGTTCTACCTCAACAGCGCCACCGCCCATCAGCACTACAAGACGCAGTGGATCACCCTCGATGGCCGTAAAGGCTCATTGAAAGCTGCCGTATGGGGGCCCGTCGGCTCACTGGAAGAGTGCAACAACCGCACCGTCTACAAACTCATCGTAAACGACGTTCTCGAAGAAGGCCCTTGCCAGCTTCAACTCGGACTGACACAGCTCAATCCCGGTGCTGCCTGGAATACGATGCCGCCTCACACACACGGCCGCCGTATTGAAGCCTACTACTATTTCAACCTTCCAGAAGATCAGACCATCGCTCACATCATGGGTCAACCTCAGGAGAGCCGCGTTGTTTGGCTCCACAACGAGCAGGCCATCATGTCGCCTGAATGGAGCATCCACGCAGCAGCTGGCACCTATTACTACACCTTCATCTGGGGCATGGCTGGCGAGAACCTCTACTACAACGATAAGGACAATATCCCAGTCGTCAACCTCCAATAAGCCTATACCCCCTTTATCAGAGACCAACGGGGCTGTGTTATCTTGTTCTTAACACAGTCCCGTTGCCGTTACAATAGATAGCCTTAGCCTCTACCGATTATTGTCATCACGACTTACGTCTATATCCGTAGCCGTTAGCGTCTATATGTGTTCATTGTTCGGTCGCGACCGAACGACATGTACGTATATACGCATCAGCCTTTGCGACCATTCCTTCACGTCTTTGCGAATATTCATTCAAACTGAAGCGAACGTTCCCTCATGTCGCATCGACCATTCTTGCATGATGGCGCGACATGAGGCGGAACGCCCAATGCTTATTTCACCACCATCTTTTTGCCAGTGATGATGTAGACACCCTTATTGGCTTTGTTGACCCGACGACCACTAAGGTCAAACATCTGCTGAGTAGCTTCATCAGAGGTCATCGTGTCAATACCCGTCAGATCCCCAAAGTGGATGGGGAATCTCTCTATGCTTGTATCCTCAAGACGTAGGTAAGCTTTGTTGGCCTCGATAGCTTCTCCGGTGAAGGTATAGAAAGCCAATTCATTTCCTTCGCCCTCCAAAGTCATCGCAAAAGCAGGCTTTGACTGTAGGAGTTCACCTTTGAGGTCGTTACCTTCAATTGGCGCGGCATCACTATTGACAATAGCAAGTTGATAGTCGCCTTGCTCAGCTTTGATTACCATTGGAGTGAGTGCAGGCACAACACCTTGGATGCCTGTCAGTTCCAAATGATCACTTTCAATCTTTCCAACACATGGTGAGGCGCCTGTAGATGCCTGAATAGCAAAGGGTGCATACAGCGTTGTCAGACCATTAGCACCTGTCTTGACAGTGATGGTCTTAGCATCTAACAATTGCCAGTGCGAAGCAGGAGCCCCCTTTTCCCATCCTACCATGTCTCTTTCTGCCCGCTGGTGCAAGAAAGCGAAGTTATAAGCATTGATAGCATCTGCATCACTCTCGTCCTCAGGCTTCAATGTCCCGTTAAAAGCTGCATATCCTGGTTCGGGAACGAATATCTCGAAGGTAACAGGGGCCTTCGGATCGGTTATCATCGTCGTGCTCCTCTCTAAAGGTTGGAAGTATTCGTTCTGTGTCTGAATCGTATACTGACGATCGCCTACCTTTGTCAATTTCACAACCGTGCTGGCTGTCGTATCGTCAAAGGATCCGTTAACCAAGTCTGTTTCCATATTGATATATTCGCCATACCATTGGTTTAAGATACGATAGAACCCTGTTTCGGGTAGCAAGAAGTTATTAATGTCGCCCTTCAAAGTCTGTATGGTGTTGCGCAGGGCTTTATATTGTTCAAGCGAGCAAGACTGCTTATATTCTGGCTTGTAACCAATGGCGGCTCGAGCGGCATCCGTCCAGTTGCACCACGTCGTCTCTAACTCCATGACTGGGGCTATTTCCTCTACCACGAACTGAGCAAAGTCCGTGGGAACATCGAATACGGTGAAGGCCGAACCGACATCCGCCCTGGTCGTACTGCTCCATATCTTCAAAGGACCGCCTGCCCCGCCATTCTGGTTCAACTGCCAGCCTATACTTGGTATGGTGAGCATGAAGGAGTTGGCGTATTGTTCTTCAGCAAGTGACAGCTGACGAATCTCCCAATAGTTTTCTGTCGAAGGATCGACAAAGACGGGAATATTCTGTCCTGCAGCCTCTGTCCAAGCATAAACTTGACTGCTGCCCTTAGCCTTGTTGTAGATTTGTACGTGCCATGGATCGCCAACGAAGGCCCATTGGTAAGCGTCCTCGCTTAAACCAATAGCATTTGCCTCAACAGTCATCAACGCTCCTTCGGCATTCACGCTATCGCTCGTCACATACCAATTACCACGGACCGACATGTCATACCAATGGGCACTTTCGAAGTCTTTGGCCAGCTCCACCGGGCCATTCCAAATGGCATCCACGCGCACATGCAAGTCTTTTTCCACTTTGGTGTTCATGTCGAAGTCAAGCTCCACAAAGTCACGCAGCAACGAAGCAGGTGCGTCGACAATTAGTGCACCCACTTCCTGACCAATCACCTTATCCGAAGCCACGAGCTTATCATCGTAATAGACATCATAGAACACATCCGTCACGTCAATATCAGGCACTTCTTCGACTGAAACTCCGGAGCCCTGATCGAATCCGGTCCAAAGACCGAAGTAAGACGACTCGGAAGCTCCGCCCACCTGATTCATGCGATAGATCGCTCCATCCACATTCAAGCCCAAGGAGAATTCCTCGGCATCGATGACATTTATGTCTGGACCGGGATTATACTCTCTTGCAAACCAATAGTTGTCGCCCGGACGCAGAACGGCAGCATTGGCATCACGATTATACTTGACATCGCGAACAACCTCAAATTTCAATGTCACATCCGGGCCTGCAGCCTTGTTGTATATCTTCAGTTGGTAGGGGTTACCCACGAAAGCCCACTGGCATTGTGGTGCCGAGCGTGTGGCTTCGTCGGCGTTATATTTGGGGAAATAAGGTTCCGTGCCCTCTTCCCAATAAGCGTACCACTTGCCATCACGTCCTTCATTCTCGCGGTTGAACAGCATATTGTACCACGTAGCTTCTTCGTAACTCTTGGAGAACTCGAAGGGGCCGAGCCACATGACATCTACACGAACATCACTACCATCTTGTATAATCTCTGGACTGTACTCGTATTCACAGGACCCATAAATCATATTAGCAGGCAATTCTGCTTCCGTTCCCAGTGTCATGTTGCGAACAGCTGTAGCAACTTCTTCTCCCTCGAAAAAGAGGCGGTAGGTAATATCCCACGAGGGCGTTTCAAAGAATGCTTGCATATCATCGTAAGCATCTTCACCTGACACCTCAACGATGTCTACTCGGTTACCATCGTCATAATTGCTATTCCAATAATTGATGACCATGCCGCCATTGCCTTGACCATTGAACCACTTGCCATTGTCCACAATATATAGCAAGAAGGGATAGGTTGCATCGTTGCTGTAAATGAAATCCACATTGGCAAACTCATCCTTCGAGGTGGTCAGCTGACCATTTTTGTCAACGAACTTCTTCATTCCTACACTGAAGAGATAAGTCTTCGCCCCATCGCGGTAGAACGCCCATTGCTTGTCCACATCAGCTGCTGTCGGGTTTGAACCCGTGCCATCTATAGTTCCTACAATATTTATGCCATTGGCGGCGACGGCCCAATCTGAGATACGTTTAGCACTAATATAATACACGCGATGCGGGTCTATCCGATCGTTCGTGGCATTGAAGACGCTCATGGCCTCGTCCAGATCGAGTGTTTTACCTTCTACTTCCTCAATCATGAGCGAGTTGCCTGCATCGACCGCATTATACTTATTGAGGACCCAAGCACCCCCACCGTTATTGTTAAGGAAATACTTCGAATAGCCATTATCGCCCCACATTGGCATTCTGATTCGCAAAGGGGCTCCTTCCAAACCATCTGTAGTAAATGCAAAGCCATTGCCAGCACAGGGATAGAACTCCAACGTTTGGTCATGTAGGCGAGCAAACTCCTTGAGCTTCAAGTTATAGATATAAAATAGGCCGTCAATATTCAAGATGCCGAACTGGCGCGATTCCTCGTCCTGTAATGCCTGCTCGTTCTCGATAAACGTTTCGGTCTCAGCCCCTGAATCTCTTAAATGTGAGGCCACGGCTTTGGTCTCGGTGAGGTCTAATGTAAGATAGCCTCGAGCCGTGTTGATGGTGTACACTTTCGTGTTAGATAATTGCGAGGGGTCAGTAATCACTTCCGCTCTACTAACAACGTGGCCGATGATGCTTAGCACCACCGCTGAAAGTAAAGTAATTAGGTTTCTCATAACAATATAAAGATAAGAATAAGTGACGATTTGTTTCTAAATAGCCTTGCAAAAATAATCGATAATCATACAAAAGTTATGCGGTGGGAAAGAAATTCTCCCACCGCATAGCAGAATCGCACATTCTTAGCGAAATATAGATTAAAAAAGTGTTTCTATCGGACAAGTATTTTTCGCCCATCCTTCACGTAAAGGCCAACATTAGTGGTAGTCTCTACTCTACGTCCAACGAGGTCATAGAGAAAACCACCACGGCTTCCATTAACGATTTCGTTATCGTTTTCGTTAACATGGTTTATCCGTGTTGGGACGTAAAAGTTGTTTTCGATGAGCGCCT
>CADCOX010000321.1 GCA_902803195.1 uncultured Bacteroidales bacterium | reverse complement strand
GTGTAGACGCACACCTGACCTTCGGGTTGTCTACGGTCGGTGACGAACCATCCCAATTGGTTGAACTCATCGATGACAAGGAGGTAGTCGTTGGCCGGAGAGTTGAAGGGGAAGCCCACATTCTCGGGTGAGAGGAAGGAACCGTCCTCGCCATCGGCACGACTGACAAAAATGTCATAGCCTCCCATGCTCTCGGGGCCTGTTGCCGCGTAATAGAGCGTGATGCCATCGGAGAGCAGGAACGGGAAGTTCTGCGAGAGGTCGTCATCGTTGAGTCCCGTCAGGGCAACAGGAGTGGACCACTGTTCGCCTATCTTGTCGGATACAGCCAGATGCAAGGATGCAATCGAATCCTCGGGCGTAGGTGGCTTAGCAACTGCCAGATAGCGTTTGTTGGCCAACTCGTTCTCATAGAGTGTTGCTCCGAGCGAATCGGTTGTGTGATAAGTAGATGCGTAGGTGTCTATGCGTCCATTCTCACGGCTGACACGGATAGCCTGGAGGGCATCATCGGCTGCACAGACGACGCTATCGATGATGGTGATACGCTCTGTGGCATGGAGCTTGGAGCGCCCCTGTATGGCCGCGTGCAACAGGTTCTCGGCATGCAGCGTCGATTGTTTCTTCTTCTTGAGGGCCGCAATCTCTTTGGTGAGTGCTTCCTCAGCTCGGTCGAAATCATAGGCAGCCATAGCTTGACGGGCCAGTTCCATGGTAGGAATGGCAGGTGCCTTGGCGACTCTTCGCTTTTGAGCAAAGGCCGATAAGGCAAGGAAAGCGGCGGCAGTCAGTACAATCAGTCTGTTCATTTGTTCAGATATTCATGCATGTTTTGTGCAGCACGTCGACCATCGCCCATAGCCAGGATGACAGTAGCGCCTCCGCGGACGATGTCGCCACCTGCAAAGATGGTCGGTATGTTGGTCTGCATATTCTCGCCCACAACAATCGTGTTCTTGCGACCTAATTCAAGGCCTTCGATGCTGGTGGGGACGATGGGATTGGGTGATACGCCAACGGCTACGATGGCTTGGTCAATGTCGATAGTCTCGGTAGCGCCAGGGATGGGCTGAGGTGAACGACGACCGCTGGCATCGGGCTCGCCAAGTTCCATCTTCTGCAGAACGACAGCGCGCACATTGCCTTGTTCGTCGGACAAGTATTCAATGGGATTGTGGAGCGTGAGGAATTCGATGCCTTCTTCCTTGGCGTGCTTCACTTCTTCGAGACGGGCAGGCATCTCTGCTTCAGAACGACGATAGGCAATGAAGACTCGTTCAGCACCAAGACGCTTGGCCGTACGGCAAGAGTCCATGGCCGTATTGCCACCACCAACGACCATCACGTTCTTGGCACGATGGATGGGGGTGTCGGACTCGGCGTTGGAGGCGTCCATCAGGTTGATACGCGTCAGGTATTCGTTGGAGGACATGATGCCTTTGAGGTTCTCGCCAGGGATGTTCATGAAGTTGGGCAGTCCCGCACCAGAGCCTACGAAGATGCCGGCAAAGCCCTGCTGCTCAAGTTCTTCGACGGTAATGGTCTTGCCGATGATGCAGTCCTTGACGAAATGTACGCCCATACGCTCGAGGTTCTGAATCTCGACATCTACGATGGCATTGGGCAGACGGAACTCAGGGATACCATATTTGAGTACGCCGCCAATCTCGTGAAGAGCCTCGAAGACGGTGACATCGTAGCCATACTTGGCCATATCGCCTGCGAAGGAGAGGCCCGAAGGACCAGAACCCACGACAGCAATCTTCTTGCCGTTGGCAGGAGCACATTCGGGGATGGCAATCTGTCCGCTCTCGCGCTCATAGTCGGCTGCGAAGCGTTCGAGGTTGCCAATGGCTACTGCGGGTTCGTTCATCTTCAAGTGGATGCAGCGTGCCTCGCATTGTTTCTCCTGTGGGCATACACGACCGCAGACAGCGGGTAGGGCAGAGGTCTGCTTCAACACCTTGGCAGCTCCGAGGAAATTACCGCGCTCGATGTTCTTGATGAACGAAGGAATCTGGATGTTGACCGGGCAGCCTTCCATGCAAGTGGGCTTGGCGCAGTCGAGGCAGCGCTTAGCTTCGAGGAGAGCCTGCTCTTTGGTGAGGCCCTTGTTGACCTCTTCGGTGCGAGTAGTGGCGCGGTACACGGGATCAAGCTCGGGCATGACCACACGGGGGATGGCTGTACGTTCCTTGGCCTTCATGCTCTTGCGGAGCTCTTCGCGCCAGGGGGCTGTGCGATCGGTGAGGGATGCGGTGTCCTCGTCAGAGGCGGGGGTGTTGTCCGCGATAGAATCGCGGGTAAAGGACGGGACAGAGGGTGCTTCCGTTTCGGAGGGAGTGACGGAGGAGGCAGTGGCTGCTGCTTGTTGGAAGGCGGCGAGGGCTTCCTGTTCCTCGGGTTTGAAGGCTGTCATACGCGAGAGCATCTCGTCGAAATCTACTTCATGTCCGTCGAACTCAGGACCATCCACGCAGACGAACTTGGTCTTGCCGCCAACGGTGATACGGCAAGCACCACACATGCCAGTGCCGTCGACCATGATGGTGTTCAGCGAGACATCCGTCGAGATGTTGTATTTCTTGGTCAACAAGCAGCAGAACTTCATCATGATGGCGGGACCGATGGCAAACACCTTGTCGACCTGCTCGCGCTGGATGACTTGCTCGATGCCCACGGTGACTACGCCTTTCTGACCATACGAACCATCGTCGGTCATGATGATGACCTCGTCGGAGTGCTTGCGGACTTCATCCTCAAGGATAATCAAGTCCTTGGAACGGCCTGCGAGAACGCTGACAACGCGGTTGCCGGCTGCCTTCAGTGCCTTGATGATGGGAAGCATAGGAGCCACACCTACACCACCGCCTGCGCAGACGACGGTGCCAAAGTTCTCAATGTGAGTGGCTTTACCGAGAGGGCCTACCACATCGGCAATCTCATCGCCTACATTGAGGTTGCAGAGCTTAGTACTCGAGACGCCTACCGTCTGGACAACAAGCGTGATGGTGCCAGCTTGGGTGTCGGCATCGGCAATAGTGAGTGGCATGCGCTCGCCCTTCTGGTCCACGCGTACGATGACGAAGTGACCAGCACGGCGTGCTTTCGCAATCAGCGGTGCTTCTACCACCAACTTATATACTTTCTCGGAGAACTGCTCCTTAGCAACGATTTTGTTCATTGTTTTCTTTGGTTTTGTGTTATGATAATGTAGTAATAATCTATGTATATCGCCGCAAAATTACAAATAATGTCTGAGAATCCTTCCATTTTGTGCTGATAATTGTATTTTCAACCTTCTTTTTGACGAAAATCAGTCCCGCCTCCGTCTGATTCATGTTTCGAAGTTTGAAAAAGTGGTGTTCAAGAAGAGGAATGGAAAGATGGATTCATCCCCTCCGCTCATGCGTGAAAGCCGCGTTCTTGCAAGTGTGGGGGCAAATGGTTGTTCCGCATGCGTGAGCTGATGATTGTTAATTTTGTTTAGAGGCTTGTTTTTCCTCCTTCTTTAGCCTCTCCACTTCCTCTTTCAGCTCGTTATAGGCCTTTATAGCCCTTGCGCGGAGGTCATTGTAAGCCGCTTGCCAATGGGTTGCTTCAGCCTCTGCTTCAGCCAGTCGCCGTTCGAGGTCTGACAAGGCCTGTTCGAGGGTCGCGAGCCGTTGATCCTGCTGTTGTCGGAAGCCAGTTCGGGCCCGAAACATACGTTCCTTGATGCCTCCCTCGGTGACAAAGGTATGCTCCAGCCCATCCATGAACTTATTCATCATCGCATCGACCTGATAGCAAAGGGTGAGCCCCGTATTAGCCATCTCTTCGGCCGTCCACGTATGGAAATACGGCTCGTAGTCGGCGAGGGCGTTATGTCGGCGTGTGAAGTCCTGCATAGGTTGGAAGCGAGGATGCGAGGCATCCCACAGGGGCAGGCGCCGTGCATGCAGGAAATCCTGTAGTCCTGCCGAAGCTCGCTGATGCTGGAGCGTGCCACATTCATCAGCTTAGCCTCCATCTCCGTCGATGTCTTGCCATCCTCAGACCCCTCCACGATGTTTTGCTTGCCCGATCGTGCAGTCTGCACCATCTGATCTACCGTTCGGTCGCCATAAGCAGGCAGGAAGCGCTCGCAAAAGACAAATGTCAGCTGGTAGAGCACTTCCGACTTCTGATAGAACCACAAGTTCTTCCAGTTCGTCACTTTTTTGTAGATGCTCTTGTAAGGCTTCCTCGGCTTCTGATCATCGTTTTGCATAGCTGAATGGGGTCTAATGGTTGAATGAGGGGGGGGAGAGGGAGAGATTATATAGATTTTATAGAGGATATAGATTCTATGGCTTCTATAGTCTCTATAGTTTCTATAGTTTCTATAGCTTCTATAGTTTCTATGTCATCTATAGTTTCTATTTCTCTCTTTTCGGGGGCAAAGATAGTCAAAGTTATTGTGAAAGGGCGAAAGAAAAGGAGGAAAAAGTGTAATCAGTTGCATAAATTTTGTATCTTTGCAGCGTCATGTCAATAACGGTTCGGGATAACATGCAAAAAAAGCGACATATATTCCATTATGAGTTAACATGATTTAGATTCCATTATAAGTTAACATGATTCAGATTCCATTATGAGTTATCATGATTTAGACCCCTCATATCAGAGAATGATTCTTCAGCCCGACGAGTTCGAGAGGTGGGCTGAAAGGATAGAGCGTAATGTGGCGCCTTGGATAAAGTCACAAGGCAATAAGGGATTGTGGGAAGTTGTGCGCTTCGTTAGTATCAACAGAATAGGTGTGCTCAAGGATAAATTGTCCAGGCTTAATTTCGCAGGGTTGGTGATAAGGGTCTGTCCATCCATGAAGGGCGAGACAGCCAAGGCTTTGGCGGCAAGTATGCAGAAGGGCGGCGGAAATGTGAGTCGGTCTGATGTGAAGAATTATGACACATTGCCAGACAACAAATGGCTGAAGAAATATGGCTCCGTCATCGAGAGGCTGTTGAAAGAAGATGGGAATGAGGGTGAGACCACTGTCGAAACGAAGCCCATCATTAGGGATGTGATGCTGCAGTCCCTGAGGAATCATATCAGTACGACGTACGGCAATAATAGGTGCGTGGTGAAAGAAGGGCCTCGATATGAAAAAGAGGACATGTTCCATATTCAGCCGTCCATTTGTGTGGAAGTCTATTTCAACGAGTCTTTCCGGCAGTCCAACAAGCCGTCAATGCTGCTGGCCTTTGAGTGCGTGGAAAGGCAAGTGACGAAAGATGATTTCGCAATGTTATTGTATCATTATCAGAACTTTCACCACTGCAAGCTCGCCATTGTCAGCAACAAAGGCTTTACCAAGGACGTCATGAGTGCGGCCGAAAACTATAATGTAGCCCTCTGCCGCGTAAATATTCATGGCGAGATGTCTTTGACCTTGCCGCGTACGCTGAACGACAGTTCCAGGATGATGCGTTTAGCCCAAGCCCTTCTGGGCGAAGAGATGGATGCAGGTTTGTTCATCTATGATTATAGTTACTTCTCGCTCGCAGAATGGCTTACGGCGATGGAAGTTCCTGTGGACGAGAAGCTCTTGCTGCCTGTTCGAAATCTGTCCTATGCTGACATCGCACGGAAAGCCGAAAGCCTACGTCCTGACTTGCACATGCAGGGTTTCGAGGTTTTGGGTTTTGAGAATCTGTTTGAGAAGGAGCATCTTATCTTTCAATGGGGCATGCTGCCGGAAGGTCAGCTCGGTCGGCTTGACGTGCAGAATCGCACGATCACCATCAGCCCTGAGCTGCAGAATCAGGAAAGTCGGTTTCGCTTCACTGTTGGCCATGAGTTGGGGCACTATTATCTTCATAGCGGCCCACTGCGCGACCATATTGTAGCCTATGAAGAGAATGACCAGTCGCTCATCTGTTATCTTTCTGATGCGGTGAATACCAAGCGATTAGAATATCAGGCCAATGTCTTTGCGGCTACGCTCTTGATGCCCGAAGTGTATGTTTATGCTTTGGCCTATTATCACTTCACCGAACGCGAGCGGAACATGGGGTATATTTGGTTTGACAACCAGCCTGTCAATTACAAGCGATGTAATGTGCTCATTCATGCCCTGGCGAAAGAGATGAATGTCTCGTGGCAGGCGATGTTTTTTCGTATGAAGCACCTACAAATATTGCGCGAGGATGTTTCGTCTTGTCGGAAAATCGGGCGATAGTTGTAAGGAGGTAAGAAGTTAAGGAGTTAAGAAGTTAAGAAGTTAAGACGAATCCTTTGTCAAATGCTATTCAACCAAGGGTAACAACCGATAATGGTATCGTCTTAACTTCTTAACTTCCCAAGCCATCGGAGCTTGCGAAAATAAGCCAAGACTTCCATTCTGAATCTATTCTTAATGGGAATAAGAATCCAAAATCGGTTCTTATTCCCTTTTTTTCGTTGGCGTTGTTTCTCATTTATCTATACCTTTGTAATATCGGATTCGATAGTGGCGCAGCGCACGACCGGTCTTAACGCGCGAGTCCACGCTTTCCATTAAAACAAACTATTCAAGATTGGAAAAGATTATCGAAAATGGGGTATCACCCCAAAACGCAAAGGAGGCAGCGCAAGTAAGCAAAAAGCTGAACGCGGAAGAGGTCACAAGACTGTTGGATGCCATGGAGATACTGAATGTGGCCGACGAAGAGGAGCCTCAAGGGCTGTTCAAGGTCGGCGACGTAGAGGTGCTCTCACGTCAGACGGTCAACATCATCGCGGCGCAAAAGAAGTCGGGCAAAACTAACTTCTCTGCGCTGCTGATGGCGGCCTGTGCGGCCAAGAACGGGCAAGTGCTAAGTGGGTTCATCAGGTGCACGCAAGATGCTGTCAAGGTTCTTGTCGTCGACACGGAACAGCCTTACAAGGATGCTCGTCGGACGCTGCGCAGGGCGATGAAGACGTCGGGCTACGACTACGGTGAGCAGTGGTCTGAGCATGGCATCAACGTACTGAGTTTCAAGGAAATCGACTGCGTCGATGAGGTGGCAGTCCAACAGGATGGTTGTCGGACGAGCGTGCGCGTTCAATGGCTATTGCTCGAAGAGGCTGTCAAGCGTTATCGCCCCGAGCTGCTCATCGTAGACGGCATCGCCGACATGCTGAAGAGTATCAATGACGAGGCAGAGGCGCGCGAACTGATGCGCTATCTCGACCGCCTGGCCTGCGACTACGACTGCGCTGTCCTCGGCATGCTCCATCTCAACTATGGCAGCAGAAAAATTGGCGGTTGGGCAGGCACGCAGGCCAACAAGAAGTTCACCGATTGCTTCGTCCTGAAGAAGAAGGACGGCTACTTCGAGGTCTGCCATGAGGGGCGCGGTGCAGAGGTGCCACGCTTCCGATTCCGCATCAGCTGCCCCATGGGCGACCCCTACGGCCAGCTGGAAGTTGTGGGAGATGACGACATCACGATTACCACAGAGGACTTGAAGCGAAAAGAATGCATCATGTCGCTGGACGGAGCGCCGCTACCTTGTACCCACAAGGAGCTGATTCAGTGGGTGATGAGCAAAGACCATCATCCCAGCAAGTCCACTGCCGAGAACTTCCTGCGCATGTGCAAGCAGTTCGGCATCCTCGAGAGCACGCCACAAGGGCGGATTTCCATCTGGCGGTTTGCTCGGAACGACGATGCCGAGGACATGGAAATGGAGTTTGGCGATTAGTACAAGTGTAACTATACATATAGTGATTTACACTAATTGAACCAATTCTATATTCCTATACCTACCTCTATCTAAAGAGTGTAACGCCCGCCTATCTGTATAAGGGCGGGCGTACACTAAACTAATCATTTTTTAATCAATTATTCAAGTTTCGGATGTGATGGAGAAGATAAAGAAGTTATCGCTTCGCTCGCCCTTCGGGCAGAAGTTCTTCGCAGAGCGAAGCGTCCCGTAGGGCCGAGCGCTTGAAGTATCAAGCGACCAAAGGTCGAGCGAAGAAGTTATCGCTTCGCTCGACCTTCGGGCAGAAGTCCTTCGCAGAGCGAAGCGTCCCGTAGGGCCGAGCGCTTGAAGTGTCAAGCGAGCAAGCTCGAGCGAAGACGATACTCTTACAGGTTGCTACCCATGGTTGAATAGCAGTAGACAAAAGCATTCGTCTTAACTTCTTAACTTCTTCGTTCCTTAACTTCCCGAGCAAGCGGAGCTTGCGAAACCTAAACTACACAATTAAACACTTTATTCCCCTATGACAACAAACATTTTCAGTCGGCCAATGACATGGCTGAGTAAAGTAATCCTCACGGCTAAAGAGCAAAATAGCGAAAACATTCGCACCGTCGCCATCGGTGATTTCCTCGCCCCTGCCTACCAACGGCTTTTCGTGGAGCAGATAACGGCCATCAGGTCGCTCTGCCCGACACTTGAGGCGAAGCTGCTGAAGAAGGAACGCGTGCGTCAGCTGAAGGACAAACTGCCCGCAGGCATCATCTCGGGTGTGGCCGCAGGAGGCATCGGACAATACAACATCGCAGAGCGCAATGGGGTCATTTCCATTGACATAGACGCAGCCGACAACCCTGCGGTCCATGATTGGGAGGCGTTGAAGCGCGAGATAGGACGTCTGCCTTACGTCGCCTACGCGGGACTCTCTGTCAGCGCGCTTGGCATCTATGCGCTCATTCCCGTCCGCGCCCCTGAGAAACATAAACAACATTTCGATGCCCTAGTGCGCGAGTTCGCACAAATGAAGGTGCACTTCCGTCAGGAAGGCGATGCCGAAGAGACTGTCCTCCAAGGACTTGTCCTCGACACAGCGCCCAGCAATATCGCCTCGAAGCGCTTTGTCAGCTATGTCCCTGCGCCTATATGGAAGACCGAGACAGAGGTCTATGAGGATGTCCTTGAGACTCCTTCCAACAATCAATTGTCCATCGGGAATCTCGCTCTTGGCGTCCTTCCCTTGGAACCTCGTCCAGGGATGCTACGCCAGCTGCTGAAGCACGTGATGAGCCCGCTGGAGGCCAATGACTTGCCGCCTTTTGACCTCGACGGATTCCTTCGCGAGCATGGCATTGCCTACGAGGTACGACCGCAGCGAGGAGGCCTTCAGTATCTCGTCCGTTGCCCTTGGGAAGAACTGCATACGTCTGGCCATAGCTATGCCGAAAGCGCCATCTTCCGCTATTCCAATGGGGCTATAGGCTATAATTGCTTTCATGCTCATTGTCGATGCCGAACCTGGCATGACTATCGCGCTTTCTACAAGGGATAAACACTCGCCTCCATCTACTCGCTTGATTTGATTCTTACCTTCTGCTCTGCACCTATATTCGCGAAGCCTTGTACGTATATACGCTCAGCCTCACACGTATATTCGCTCAGCCTTGCACGTATATTCGCTCAGGCCGATACGTATATATGTGCAGACGCGTGAGTATATACGTTGCGAGGAGGCTCATTTTGGGCTCTTTCTTTCCCATCAAGGCACTTGGCAATACGTAGAAAACGAAATCAGCCGCAAGCGGAGGGGCTCACGGCTGATGGAGGGGGTGAAGCCTGAGAAAAACAGCCGCAAGCGGAGAGGCTCACAGCTGATGAGGGTGGAGTCTGAGAAAAACGAAAACAGCCGCAAGCGGAGAGGCTCACGGCTGATGAGGGGTGAAGTGATGGGGGGGCTGATTACTTCTTGAACTCAACGGCGGCTTTCTCGACGGGGAGGGCGGCCTTGTAGTTCTCGATGTAACGATTGAAGCCTTCGACATCGGCGGGGGCGGGAGCTACTTCGACACCCGTGTTGCCGGCGAAGACCACTTGGTCGAGATAGTCGGGGAGAGCGAGCTTCTGGGGGTTGTTGACCATAAAGCCTGCGAGGAGGGCGATACCCCAAGCACCACCTTCGCCTGCTGTCTCCATGACGGAGATGGGCGAGTTGAGGGCTGCTGCGAGCATCTGCTGACCTACCTTGGGCGTGGTGAAATAACCGCCATGACCCATGATGCGGTCCACCTTGACGTGCTCCTCGTTGAAGAGGATGTCGTTACCAATCTTGAGCACACCGATGGCTCCGTAGAGCTGGGCACGGACGAAGTTGGCCAGGGTGAACTTGTCGTTGGCAGAGCGTACGAAGAGGGGACGTCCGTCCATGAGGCCCGTGACAGGCTCGCCAGAGACGTAGTTGTAAGCCATCAAACCGCCGCAGTCGGGATCGCCCTGAGCGCCGATGTTGAAGATGGTGGAGTAGAGGTCCATGGTGCTCTGCTTGATGCCGAGTGCCTCCTGATATTCCTTGAAGAGCTTGACCCACGCGTTGATTTCGCTGGTGCAGTTGTTGCAGTGGACCATAGCTACGAGCGAGCCATCGGGGGTGGTGACCATGTCGAGGACTTCGTAGGGCTTGGTAAGCGGCTTCTCGAGGACAATCATGGAGAAGGAAGAGGTTCCTGCGCTGACATTACCTGTGCGCTGACGTACGGCGTTTGTGGCAGCCATACCTGTTCCTGCGTCGCCCTCGGGAGGACATACGGGGATACCGGGTTTGAGGTGACCGCTGACATCGAGCTTGAGGGCGCCTTCGGGGGTGAGGAAACCTGCGTTCTCGCCAGCTACGAGTACCTTGGGAAGGATGTCAAGCAATTTCCAAGAGAAACCACGGGGAGCGATGAGGTTGTCGAACTTCTCGACCATCGCGGCATCGTAGGTCTTGGTGGCGGGGTCAACGGGAATCATACCTGAGGCATCGCCTACGCCCAGCACCTTCTGCCCTGTGACCTGCCAGTGGACATAGCCTGCGAGGGTGGTGAGGAAGGTGATGTCGGCGACGTGCTCCTCGTTGTCGAGGATAGCCTCGTAGAGGTGCGAGATGCTCCAACGGAGGGGGATGTTGTAGTTGAAGAGTTCGCTGAGCTCAGCAGCAGCCTTGCCGGTGTTGGTGTTGCGCCAAGTGCGGAAGGGTACCATGATTTCGCCAGCAGCGTTGAAGGGCATGTAGCCGTGCATCATCGCTGAGAAGCCGATGGCGGCAAGTGTCTCAATCTCGCAGTCGTACTCCTTGAGGACGTTCTTGCGCAGGTCGGCATAGCAGTCCTGAAGGCCGTACCAGATGGCGGCTGTGGAGTAGGTCCAGAGTCCGTCGACGAGCTGATTCTCCCAGGTGTGAGAGCCTTGTGCGATGGGCTTGTTCTCGGGGTCGATGAGCACCGCCTTGATGCGTGTTGAGCCAAATTCAATGCCAAGGATGGCTTTACCGGATTCGATAATTTGTTTTTCTGTCATAATGTAAACTATGTTTTGGGTTATGTGCTTGCAAAAGTAACGTATTTTCGCTGAATGTCCAAATAAATCATGATTTTTTCCTCTTCACTTCAGTTACATAGCGCGCTAAGTTGCTCAGGAGAAAAGAAAAATCTGCATCCAAATAGATGATAGAATTCCAAAAACTCTTTTTGGGCACTTACTTAAGACTCATTTTGAACACTTACTTTAAGCGAAACAGAAGCGGGCCTGCCATGCGAATCGGCAGAAATGCTTTCACTTATTCGCCGAAAATCTCCAGAAGGCGCTTGTGGAGGGGTTTGCCTCGCAGTCCGCGGTCAGTAATCTTTCCCTGCGGGTCGATGAGGATGTTGTCGGGGATGGCGTCCACCTTATAAATCGTAGCCGCTTCGCCCTCGCCACCTTTGAGGTCGGAGAGTTGGAGCCAAGGCATCTTGAGTTGCTCAACGGCTTTGAGCCAAGCGTTCTTGTTGTTGTCGAAGGAGATGCCGACGACCTCGAATCCCTTGGCGTGATACGTGTTGTAAGCCTCGAGCACATTAGGCATCTCAGCACGGCAAGGTCCGCACCAGGAAGCCCAGAAATCGACGAGCACCCACTTCCCTTCGCCGACGAGTTCGCTGATTTTATGCATCTTGCCATCGGGGTCTGCCATCTCGAAGTCTGTGTACTGCTGACCGACAAAGGCAGCCTTCGGACTATCCTTCGGTTGGAGAGCGTTGGCAATATCGTCTTTCGCCTTCTTCAGATAGGGATGGTTGGCAAAGGGCACCTGCTCGCTGACGAGTTGGTCGTAGGTATCAACGCCATTATCGAAGAAGTACAGGTGGGCGAACGCCACGGGAATCAACGAATTGCGCTCCTCCTTGAAGACTCTGTTGGCTACCGCAATATCCCGGTCATTCTTCTGGTTGATCTCTTCCATGAGTTCGTCGGCTTGGGCCAGCATCTCCTCGCGGGTCAACTTACTGATTTTAGCTCTCATGGCCCTGTTGAGTTCCTCGTTCTCGAGTTGGTACATCGTCAGGCGCTCGTTCAGGGGAGAGCCTTTCAGCGTACTGTCGTTGGCATTGAACATCACAGGTGTGCCATCGTTGAAGAACGGCGTTTCCCATCTTATGTCCTTCACGTAGATGGCCATCAGGGCATCCTTGTCGGCTTTGCCCGTAAATGAGAACTTGCCGTTGGCCACGAGGGTGCTGTCGATGGATTTCTCAGTCAGTTGATCATTCAGATAGATGACGCTGCCGTCCTTAGCGTAGGTACCGCTGACGGAGTATTCCACTTGTTGCGCCAGCGTAGGCAGGGAAGCAAAGGCGAGCGAGGCGATGATGAATAAGACCTTTTTCATGTTGTCGTGAGTATAGATGATTGTGCGGGGATAGGGGGGGGAGATTGAGGGGAAGAAGGGGGAGGGAGGAAGAGAGGGGGAAGAAGGGAGAAGGAGGGAGAAGGAGGGACTCGGCGACTAAATCGCCGAGCGCTATCGAAGCAAGAGCGGCGGCAAGGAGGGGCTTTTCCCTTAACTTCTTTTCTTCTGCAAGAGGGGCTTTTCCCTTAACTTCTTTTCTTCTGCAAGAGGGGCTTTCCCCTTAACTTCTTTTCTTCTGCAAGCGGCCTTTTCCCTTAACTTCTTTTCTTCTGCAAGCGAGATTCTATTAAGGTTTTGATGAAATGTGCGGCGTTTTAATAAAATGGAGCACCCGAAAGCTCAGGTGCTCCTATTCGTGAAAACAGATGTTTACTTCAGGGCCTTGTTCAGCATGAAGTAGACTTCGTTGTTGCGGAGGGTCTGCTTGAACTCGCTGATGCAGGTCTGCTTGTTGATCTTCACATACTCGATACCGGTCATCTCAGCGAAGTCTTCCCAGTACTCCTCGGTGATGTCGTAGGAGAATGCGCTGTGGTGCGTGCCACCTGCGAGAATCCATGCGCCAGCACCAATCTCGAATGTGGGCTGCGGTACCCAGAGAGCGGAAGCAACGGGGAGGTTGGGCATGGGCTTGGGCTCGATGCACTCTACCTCCTGAGAGATGAGACGGAAGCGATTGCC
>CADCOX010000320.1 GCA_902803195.1 uncultured Bacteroidales bacterium | reverse complement strand
CGAGAATGCCGCCAACCCGCGTAGGCATTACGAGACCACGGGCATCGAGGTCTGGCAGCAGACTGAAGGTACGGTGGACATCTTCGTAGCAGGCGTAGGCACGGGCGGCACCGTCTCAGGCGTAGGCCGTCGGCTGAAGGAACTGAATCCGCAGGTGCAGGTCGTCGCCGTTGAGCCTAAGTCATCGGCCGTGCTGAACGGCCAACCCAGCGGTCCGCATAAGATTCAAGGTATTGGCGCAGGCTTCGTACCCAAGACTTACGATGCGACAATCGTCGATGAGGTCTTCGACGTTGAAAACGACGATGCCCTTCGAACAAGTCGTCAGCTGGCTCAGCAGGAAGGTCTGCTCGTAGGTATCTCAGCAGGCGCTGCCATCTACGCCGCCACTCAGGTGGCCCGTCGGCCCGAGAACGCAGGCAAACGCATCGTTGCCTTGCTGCCCGATACGGGTGAGCGCTACCTCTCGACCCAACTCTACGCCTTCGAGGATTACCCACTCTAAAAGGAGCTTATGGCTTCTGTCACAAAAGTAAATGCGGAGTTAATAATTTCAGAAAATAGCATAAGACCTATGTCATTATCTGGAAGAAATTAACTCCGCATTTACTCTGTCTCTACTCTGCATTTACATTCAAAGTCCAAATATAACTTTTCGGCTCTTGCGAAGAACTCTTAACTATTCCATGTTCCTCCCTTTCTTCACCGCCTCAAGGGAGTCCTCGAGCATCTGTTGCTCATAGGCTTCGCGAAGCAGTTCATCGAACGTTCTTACGCGGTCGAGGTTTTCCAGTGCTTTCATGGCCCGCTTGCGCCGCCGTTCCTTCTTGCGTTGCTTGATGGCAAAGGGGTGTGTGGCTTTGTCGTTGAAATCGGGGATGATCTTTCCAAGAATGTCGCCAAGCGAAGGTGGAGGCAAGGCGATGGGAACATTGGGCTTGCCATTGAGAGGGAATCCTATGGTTGGCAATATACGTCCCGCCCTCACCGTCACTTCGTGCATTGTGTCGGTGGGAATGGAATCCGCCTCGTTGCGCAGCGTATCTGCCGGAGTCATCGGATTACCACTGATGAGGGCTAAAGACAAAAGAATTGTCAACATTGAGGCAAAAGTAGTACTTTTAGCTCAGCTGACCAATCCTTTTACCATTTCTTCGCATCAATTAAACTTTCTTCAGAGTGAGTGGACGGCTCCGTCCATTCAATCTCCGATGCGCTGTACCACGAATTCGCAGGCCGAAAACCATTCGCTGCCAAGGGCCGTGAAACCCGTTATCTCGGGACGAGTCGTGATGCCGTAGGTGAGGCATCCGCTGCTGCCCACACGGATGTTGTCGATGACCAATCGATTCCATCCGTAGCCCCGTCCTTCATTGACGTACAATCGGTTGAGGTCATTGCCAGGCACGCTCGTTGTCTTGCTCGGATCTCTATTCTCATAGCGCAAGGTAGCTGAGTACCAGATGTTTCCTCCCGTTCGTCCTGCGGCAGGCACCTCGACCGTCCTGAGCGAGGAGGGTTCATCCTCCGTCTTACAGAAGAGGCTGACACCAGAGTGCTCGGCCTCAGCTGCACGAACGGCCGCCAGCAGTCGATAGCGGCCGGGAGTAAGATCATGCAGCGTGTTCTCCACATGGAAGTCCTGCCCAGCCGCCTCGCGGCTGACTTCAAGGTAAGCTTCCTTTCTCTCGCCAGAAGGATGCTCGCCGCAGGCGGTGAAGCGGACGTGTTCATAGTCCACAGGCTTATGCGAGAGGGCGAGATGGTTGCGGCAAAGGAAGTCTTGGTCGTCCTGATGCAAACTGTCGTTCTCCTCTGTCAGGTTCTGTAACGGTTGGAATATTTTGAGGAATGATTCTTGAACCGGCCATAGTTCCTCTTTCCTCTCGTCTCTCACCTTAAACCACATCTCGTTCAATTTATCAAACTGGCGGTTAGGGAGTTGGAACGGATATTTGCTGACTTCGCGTTGCAACGTAAGGCGGATGGCACTCAGCTCGGTATCGTTCGCCGT
>CADCOX010000319.1 GCA_902803195.1 uncultured Bacteroidales bacterium | reverse complement strand
CAGTAGCCCCATCGAATGCTCCAAACGAATACCGCCGAGCCACAACTCGCGGCCAACCACTAATTGATGAACATCGAAACCAAAACCTATACGGAACATGGTAATTAAGAGGTTAAGAAGTTAAGAAGTTAAGAAGTTAAGAAGTTAAGACGATAGCCTTGAAGTTGTGATATTATATGCTATCATTGATCGCACGATTTTCAACAATCGCTTTACAATAAGCATTTAGTAGTTTACTAGCCTCTTCTATTTCATTATGCAATTTATCAAACTCTTCAGAATAAAGATAACCTAAATCGCGACTCAAAATATGATAATCACGACATTCTTCAAGACTACCCTGGGCAATATTGAAGAAACGAAGTTTATCTGCCTTACTGAGTTTCTTAAATCCTTCTGCAATATTAGCTTCAATTGACACAGCTGCACGACGGAATTGAGTTGTCAATCCGAATTTTTCATCCTCTGGAAAGTGTCTTGATACTTCATATACCGATAATACAAATTGATGAGCTTTTTGCCATGCTAAGACCTTTTCAAAACTATACGTGTACATATAAACTTTACTTAAAGTACTATCGTCTTAACTTCTTAACTTCTTAACTTCTTTCTTCATCTTCTCTTCCTCCCGAACAGATCCTTCATGCCATCGAGGTCAAAGCCGAGGGTGAAGCGCATCGTTTGGTCGAGAGGGTTGGACTGAGCAGTAGAAAAGACATAAGAAGCATCAATGGAGAAGACGCTCATCTTGAAGCCAGCACCTGCTGTGATGTATTTACGATTACCTTTGTTGGCAGCCTCGCCGTGATAACCGAGGCGGAGGAAGAAGCGGTCGTTATAGCTGTATTCGCAGCCCGCACTTACCTGGATCTCCTCCAGTTCCTCCTTGAAGCCATTGGGCGCATCATGGAAACTCTTGAAGATACCCGCGATAGGCGATACATCGTAGTATTCGCGCTGTACGCGCTCGGTGAACTCCTCGCCCGACTCCTCCGACTTCTGCATCGGATATGTTGGCACGAGCAGTTTGTTCGCATCCACCGCTACCGAGAAACGGTTGTAGTCGTCGAACGGGATGGTTAGGTTCAGACCCAGACGCAGGTTCGTGGGGATGAACTCGCTGTTGTCATCGCCGCCATAGCTGATCTTCGAACCGATGTTGTTGATGTTCAAGCCGAAGCCAATACCACACTCGCGGTTGCCCAGCATGAGGTAGTTGTTGTAGTACATCGCGATATCAGCAGCGAATGCCTTACCGGCCGACGACTCTGAGGTGTAATCGTAGGTGATGTCTGAATAGATGAAACGCATACCTACGGACATCGAGAAAGCCTCCGACAGCATACGCGAGTAGGCCGCATCGATAGCGAACTCGTAAGGGTTAATGGTCATGCCCTCGATGGCTCCACCGCCGCCGGTGGCGTCCCACAGTCCTACTTCGCCAAGCGAGAAATAACGGAGCGAAGCACTGATGGCTGAATAGTCGCCGATGCGATAGAAACCAGCCACATTCGCCAGATTGATATCATTGACCAACTTACGCAGCCACGGGGTATAGCTGATGGCGACGCCAGCACGTCCCACGCAGAACGGGTACTTGGCGGGATTCCAGAACTGCGAGTTCACGTCGGCCTCGGTGGCGGCACCAGTGTCGCCCATACCGCCGCCGCGCGCATCGGGGGCGATGGACATCGACGTGACGCTCGTCGTCACGGGGTTGAACATATTCTGCTTGTCAGCCTGTGCCAGCGCCGTCTGCACGGCAACCAGCGTCGTCAGGAGGAAGAGGTATCTAAGAGTCTTTTTCATTTGTCGGTGACTATTGTCCTTTTATAGAACGTAAGCGGTGCCCTTTTTATTGCCTACGATTGATAATTAACTTCTGCGCCTTCGTGGCTTCGCTGCTGCCATCGCAGCTGAGGCGTGCCCGATAGAGGTAGACGCCGCTCCACAACGGGAAGCCGCTGCCGGTGGTCAGGTTCCAGGGGATGGCATAGACGCCACGCTCGCTGCTGCCGCTCTCGTGGTGGTTCCAGAGCAAGCGTCCAGCATAGTCGTACACCTCGATGGTGAAGTCGCAGGTGCTGCCCGGACGGTCGTAGGACAGGAGGAAAGTGGTCTGCGTCGTAGCGGGATTGTTGGAGGTCATGAGCTCCAGCAGACGCGGCTTCAGCGACGGGTCGACCACGAAGTCGAGCGTCGACGTCGACGGGTTGCCGAGCGTGTCCCATGCACGGAAGAGCAGGGAGTGCTGGCCTTCGCTCAAGGCAGGCAACGTGAACGAGACGACGCCGCGCTGATAGTTGCCGAACTCACCCGTGAAGTAATCGTTCAGGATGTAGGTCGTGGCGGGATTGCCGTCAACGACCAGTTCCAAGTCGTGCCCGACAGCCGTGCCTGCGGTGTTGATACCGCTCTCGTCCTCAAGCTGAGCCACGAAGAAAGGTTGTGCGCCGACTGTACCGCCGTTCTCAAACGAGTCGTTGCCCAGATAGGCTGCTATCTGCGGGCCCTCGGTGTCGCTCAGTCCGTCCTCGGTGCCGCCCAGCAGGAAGTCCTCGCTGTGGCCGTTGGCCTCGGTCTGCAGGTCGTTGGAGAGGGCATAGAAGACGACACGTCCTGCCGCATTGCTGTAGCTGATGTCCAAGGGTATGGGACAGGTCACGGTGAAGCGTCCGCCCCGTACGCTGTCTGTGCCGTTGTAGAGCATCTTGTCGTAGGCACGGTAAGTGAAGAGCGTGTCGGCCGAACGGTCGTTGTTGAGGCAGGTGACCAACCGACGGCTGTCGTAGAGGCGAGCGGTGAGCGCGCCATGGAACGACGAGAACTCCTCGCCGTCGGCATTCTCGACATGTCCGCTCAGCCGTGCCTTGCCTCCGGCATGGAGGATGAAGTCGTCTGAGAGCGACGCCACGGAGTGTCCGTTGATGCTGTCCAGCACGACTCGGTTGCCGTGGCTGCCAAAACGCAGGGCGGGATCACCCAGCAGCACGAAATGGAATTTATTCTGAGGATAATTGACTTCGCTGGCGGCGAGGCGTGCCTTGCTCAGTCTCACGGCATCGCCGATGCGTTGGGGACGTCCCAGCTCATCGGTCCTGAAGAGTTCCTCGCAGAACAGGCGGTTCAGGTCTCTGTTCTTGTCGGCATACACGGTGCGGGTGGTACCGTAGAAAGCGACGATGCTCGACTTCTCGTTGAGGATGGCCGTCTCGCCGATATTGTCCTTCTGTGTGTCGAAAGGCATCACGTCGCAGGCGGCCGTCATCCAGAGGGGAGTGCGCGGTGATTTCATTGCGGCGAAGTCCTCGATGCGGAGCACCTGTTCGTGCGAGAGGCAATAGGGAGCAGCATGACCGGTATAGTTGAGCATCAGCGCGCCCTCCTCAATCTGCTGGTTCACCATCCGCTCTACGTCGGGAAAGCGGTTACCCGTGCTGCTGGTCTGCCGCTGATAGGCATCCCACATAATCTTGCGCACCTCCAGCTCGGGGTAGTTGCGCTCAACCACGATGGCCACGTCCTCGGTGTTCTGCAGGTGGTTGTTTCTGTCGCCGTCATCACCTAAGAACGTGACGACATTCTTCCAAGCGCCGGCATTGTCCGAACGCATGTAGGCGATGGTCTTGTCGACCAGCGCACGTGCCTCGGCCACCGAGCGCACGGGGAAGCGTCCCACGCCCACGTCGACCTTCTCGCGCGTCAGCACCGACCCTTCGCCGTCGTCCAGGAGGCCGAAGTAGTCCTCCATCACGTAGCAATAGACGTCGTTGACCGAGTTGTCGCTCTCGTAGCAGAGCAGGAAGTTATCGGGCGAATAGTTGCGCCAAGCGGTGGTGAGCATGCGGTTGTCCCAAGCTCCGTCGCCGAAGAGCAGGAGGTAGCGGGGCGCGTCGGTGTCCTTATCCTCGGCGCGGTCGTAGAGCATCTTCAGGTAGCGGCGGTAGGCCGTAACGTCGGGTGTTCCGCTGGAGAATTCATTGTAGATCTGGTCGGCACGGACCACGCCCACGCGGAGGCCGTCCATCTGCCGATGGGCCTCGGCCAGGCGCTCTGCCTCGCCATCGAAGATACCGCTGGCGGGCGTGATGATGACCATGTCGAGGCTGTCGTTGGCGTGCAGGTTCTGGTTGGCTATCTCACCGGCTACAGTAGGCACGGGAAGCGACGAGAGTGCCTTCGCGTCGAAGGCGACATAGCTGTGCTCGACGCCATCGTTGAGCACGGGTACATAATAATACAAGGACCCGTCGTCCCAAGTTGTCGAACTACCCACCAGTTCCACCGCAGGATCGCCCGGCTCGCCGAGCCGCCACAGATGGGGATCCTGCCCCTGGGTATAGTTGATGCGGAACTCCTCGCCCTCAGACTCCAGCGTGCGGCTGAACTGGATGACGGGATAGGTGGCATCGATGCGCATGTCGCCTACGTACGAGAGTTCGAAGTAGTTGAGGTGTGCCGGGTGTCCGCTGGTTGTCTGGAAGCGCACGGTCGTCGTCTGCTGCGGCTCGTCGAGTCCCGTGAAGCGGCGGCCCTTCTCAATCGCATAGGAGTAGTCGGTGAGCCCTTGCACCTCGAAGGGCGAGAGTTCGACGCCGTTGATGGTCGTTTGGACGAGAGTCGACTCTTCATGCGCCGCCGAGAAGTTGACGTAGAAATTAGCCGTATGATAACGACTGGTATAGGTGGGCAGTGTGAGCGTGTAGCTGCGACTGTTGCCCTGGGCGTAGTCATAGCTCTCGTAGAGTTGATTGCCACCTTGGAACCAAGCCCATTCCTGAGGGTCGTAGACTGCGTAGGCCTGGAAGTTGGACGATGGCAAGAAGGTGATGTCCTCGTACTCGTCGCTCTTCAAGACATCAACTTTCTCGATAGCCTCGGCGGGCGTTGCAGCTTCCGTAACGAAATAGGATGCCTCGCGGGCGTATGGGTTCTTCACGTGCACGCCGCTGCGCCATGTCATCGTGCCGTTGGCGTGAAAGACGAAACCGTCGCCCGTAGGCAGCAGCGCCACAGGTTCGAGGTCATCCCAATCGGTGTCGGGCATAATCTTCTCTTTCTGTCGATGGCCGCCATAGCCATAGACGCGGATGTTCTCGGGGGTCGTGAAACCCATCGAACGCAGTAGGGAGAGGGGCAGCCGATAGAGGCCGTCGTCGGTCACCGTGATGCGCACCCAGCGTCCCGAGGCAAGCACGCTGTTCTCGGCCCAGCGCGTAGTCCGCTCAGGCGCTCTGCGCTTAGATAACGCATTCGCTCCCTTTTTCGTTCCCGTTCTTGAAGTATCAAGCGTCCCTTTGGGCCGAGCGCCCGTTTTCTTCCCCTTAATCACCACTTTTCCGCTCAACAGCTTCTGGTAGCGTCCGTTGCGGTACACGACAGGGATGAACGAGAAATCCAGCATCGCCTGCCCACGGCTGTAGGCCACGAACGCATCAATCTGCAGGGTGTCGGCCAGGCGCTCGCGTTCGCGTTCGGCCACAGCCTGCTCGGCCTTCGTCAGCGGTGCCCACTCCGGATAGAGGACGTGTACACTGTACTCGTAGCCTTGCGGGTCGCTCTCCAGCGGCACCATCTCGGCATACGTGGGCAGTAGGCTATCGATGCGCATCTCGTCCCAGTTCATCTGCGTGAAGTCCTGCGCAGAGGCGAACAGAGGAAAGAGCGATATAAGGAAGAATATATTTCTGAACGTATTCATAAGCGAGTGCTCATTTATGATGTAGAATCTTAATACGAGTTCCTGATGTCTTGTAGGGAAGTGTCGCCGCCGGCCCATAGGTTGGTTTGAAGAAGAAACTGAGTGTTATGGCAGGAAAGACTTTATTGTACCTTCGATAAGCTCAGACTGTACAAATCGAGTTTTAAGAAACGCCGAGCGGAGCGACCTGAGAGTTCATCCCTTCATCACTTCACGTTGAACTCCAGCACTTTCTCGTCCTCGAGCCATCCCGTGAGGTGGTCGTCGATATGTACGGGCCCCACGCCTGCAGGGGTACCGGTGTAGAGGAGGTCGCCCGTCTTCAGCGTGAAGAACTGACTGATGTAGGCTACCAACTCGTCCACCTTATGGAGCATGTCGGCCGTATGCCCGCGCTGGACAGTCACGCCATTGATGTCGAGGTGGAAGTGGAGGTCCTGGATATCACGTCCCAGCGACTCCTTAGGGATGAAGCGCCCCACGACCGCCGAACCGTCGAATCCCTTGCAGAGTTCCCAGGGATGTCCCTGTGCGCGCAGGCGTTCCTGCAGGTCGCGCGCCGTGAAGTCGATGCCCACGGTGACGGCATCGTAGTAGCGATGAGCGAAGCGAGGCGGGATACTACGCCCCAGACGACAGATGCGCACGATAAGCTCCGTCTCGTAGTCACACCGCTGCGTGAAATCAGGAATAAAGAACGGGCGCCCGCGCGTGAGCAGAGCAGAGTCCGCCTTCGT
>CADCOX010000318.1 GCA_902803195.1 uncultured Bacteroidales bacterium | reverse complement strand
TGCGGAGAGAGAGGGATTCGAACCCCCGGTACCTTTCAGTACGTCGGTTTTCAAGACCGATGCAATCGACCACTCTGCCATCTCTCCAAAGGTGCATTCCTGTGGTTTGCGGGCGCAAAGGTAATAAAAGATTGAGGAATAATGATGAAAGATGAGAGATTTTTTCGTTTTAGCACCTATTTTTTCCCTTTTGCCAGCCCTCGATGAACATTTTCATCGTCCTGAGGTCGTCATTCACTGGCTTTCAAGTGGGCAAAAGCCTGCCAAGGCCCTTCGGTGGGAAGAGGTGCTTCGACGTAGATCTGCTTGTGCGACACCGGATGCTCGAAACGGATGCTGCGGGCACAAAGACTGATGCTACCGTCGGGATTGCTGCGAGGTGCTCCATACTTGAGGTCGCCTCGGATGGGGCAGCCTATGGCGGCCAACTGACAGCGTATCTGATGATGACGCCCCGTGTGGAGGTGCACCTCGACAAGATGATAGCGGTCGGAGTGCCCGATGACGCGATAGTCGAGCACCGCCTTCTTGGCGTTGGGGCGCTCGCTCGTGTAGGCATAGCTCTTGTTCTGCTTTTCGTTGCGGACGAGATAATGCTCGAGTGTGGCTTCTTCTTGAGGCGGCGCCTGCTGGACAAGTGCCCAGTAGGTTTTTGCTACCGAGCCGACGCGAAACATCTCATTGAGCCTTGCCAGTGCCTTGCTGGTACGAGCGAAGACGACGACCCCGCTGACGGGACGGTCCAGACGATGCACCACACCAAGGAACACCTCACCGGGCTTGGCGTAGCGTTCCTTGATGTAGGCTTTCACCATCTCGGAGAGGGGGCGGTCGCCAGTCTTGTCGCCCTGGACGATTTCGCCCGCCTGCTTCGCGACGATGATTACGTGATTATCTTCGTAGAGGACTTTCAACTCTCAACTTCCTGCTTACATGTTCATGCCGCCATCAATCTGGATGACCTGACCACTGACATACGAGCTGAGGTCGGAGGCGAGAAAGAGCGCGACGTCGGCCACATCCTCGGGCTTGCCACCACGGCGGAGGGGAATCTTCTTCATCCAGTCCTCACGCACAGCATCGGGTAGAGCGGCCGTCATAGCAGTCTCGATGAAGCCTGGGGCGATGGCGTTGGCACGGATGCCCTTGGGGCCCATCTCCTGGGCGATGCTCTTGGCCAAGGCAATCATACCCGCCTTGGATGCAGCATAGTTGGCCTGCCCTGCGTTGCCATGGACGCCGACAACGCTGGCCATATTGATGATAGAACCGCCACGCTGACGCATCATCACGGGAACACAGGCGTGGATGAAGTTGAAAGCGGATTTCAGGTTGACACCGATGACGGCATCCCACTGCTGCTCAGTCATGCGCAGCATGAGGCCGTCCTTGGTGATGCCAGCGTTGTTGACGAGCACGTCGATGGTGCCGAAGTCTTCCTTCACTTGCTTGACGAGCGCCTCGGTCTCGGCGAAGTCAGCTGCGTTGCTGGCATAGCTCTTGCATTTGACGCCAAGAGCTGAAATCTCATCTCTTGTCTCCTCGTTGACAGCGAGGTCGGTGAATGCGATGTTAGCGCCTTCGGCGGCGAAACGGAGGGCGATGGCCTTGCCAATACCCCTTGCGGCACCTGTGATGAGGGCCGTCTTTCCTTCCAATAATTTCATTATATGTTATGAGTTAAATTGTACCTTCGTACGCATGAGCACACGCCGCAGAATCTTCGTGACGATGGGGCGTGTAGCGCTGATGTTCATGCCCGACCCGAGGCGTCCGTAGATATAGGGAATCTCAAGTCCCTTGGCACATCCTTGAATGATATCAGTGTAGAGCTGCAGTTCGTCGATGTCGAACAGACCTGCCTCCACGCCCTCCTCGAGGGTCTTGGCAAAGATGTCGCGCTCCTTCTTGTCGTATTTCTTCCGGACGCGCTCGACCTGCCAGATGTTACGGAAGAACTCGGCTCGCAGGTTGCCATTACGCTCAACAGCCTCTTTCATCAAACTCAGATGCGCAAACACCAGTTCCACCAACTTCTCGAGCGGTGGCATCTGCTTGCGCGCCACAGCCAGGAAGGTGGACGAGATGCGCTGCAGCTCGCCGTTGATGACAGCCGAGTAGATCTCATCCTTACTCTTGAAATAGGTATATAGTGTGCGGCGCCCCTTGCCCGAGGCCTCGGCGATATCGTTCATCGTCGTGCCATCGAAGCCCCGTTTGGCAAATTGTTGACGGGCGATGTCGACCAGAAGCTGGCGTGTCTTCAACTGTGGCATGCTCCTTAGTTTTAAATTGCGCCGCAAAAGTATAGCTTTCTGCTGAAATGAGCAAAAAAAGACGCACACTTTTTGCGCACGTGTGCAAAAACGTCTGTCTTTACCTATTTTTTGCCTCAAAGATTTGGCAGTTCGAAATATTTGCCGTACCTTTGCACCCGCAAACGACAAGAAAGGCCTTGTCACAACATCGCGGAGTGGAGCAGTTGGTAGCTCGCCAGGCTCATAACCTGGAGGTCGTCGGTTCGAGTCCAACCTCCGCAACTAGAATAGAGGACTGTCCGATCGTGGCAGTCCTTTCCTTATTTAAATACGCGCGCGGTGCGCACGCACACGCATGTGTGTATGCGCTTAAGAGGGAAGCAGGTGAGAGTCCTGCACAGTCCCGCTGCTGTGAGTTCCAGTCATCGTGCAGGCACGCTGTGCCACTGACCTTGCCAAAGGTTGGGAAGGCGCCTGTCACGGGAACGAGTCAGAAGACCTGCCGCGCGTTCGTCGGCTCCCCATCGCCTCGAGGATAGGCGCAGGGACGTGTGCTCGCCACTGCGAGTGCTATTCCCCTCAGGCGTTTCATTTCTTGTTTCAGATGGGTGAGTTGACCACTGCGGCGACAGAATGTATTGTTCAATGTTTAACTAAAAAACCAATTCAAGAAATGAAAAAGTATCTATTGACCCTTGCCGTTCTTGGCATGAGCATGATGGTGTTCACCGCCTGCAATGACGAAGAGAAAGAGAACCTCGCAACGCTCACCTTCGAAGGCGAGAAGTGGAATGCGCTCATTGACAACCCACAGTACAATGGTACGCTGCTCTATGGCGAGAAAGCCACCAGCTACAAGTGGAGCGACGAACAGACGGGTCTCAACGGCGGTCTGACCCTTGCCTGGGGCGGACAGTACGGCTTCTCGGAGGGTGGCGTGGCGATCTCCAACTACATCGACGCCGACCTTGCCAACCACGCCAGCTACGACTACCAGTTGGCCGTTCCCGCAAGCAACGGCAGCAAGAACTTCGCCATCGTCTACTGCGATGCCAAGATTAGCTTTGCAGAAGGTGTGAAGCGTGTCGTCCGTTCTATGGTCATTGGTCCTACAACCTACGAGTTGGGCGTTGTCACCAACGGCGACGGTTATGCCGCTTCGCTCAAGGACGGGGGCAACCTGACCATCACCATCACGGCCGACAACGGCAAGACGCTCGACGTGGACATGGCCCGCAACGGCAAGATCATGACCACCTGGACGAAAGTCGACCTGAGCAGCCTTGGCGCCGTCAACAGCCTCACGTTCACGATGGATGGCAGCGACCGCTCGGATTATGGCGTGAAGCACCCCAAGTACTTTGCCTTCGACAATGTCATTGTTGAGCTCTAAATGAGAGCCTCGTTATCACATATCCTCCTCACAAGCAAGTTGCTGGCAGCCCTCGTGCTGCTGGCAGCTTGTTCCAACTCCGACCCTGGCACCGACGAAGAGCCGTTTGACGCCGAGGGTCGAGGCGTTTTCATCCTCTGCGAAGGCAACTTCAATGCGGGCAACGCCACCCTCTCCTACTACAATCCGACGACACGCACTGTGGAGAATGCCGTCTTCCAGCGGGCCAACGACCGCCGCCTCGGCGATACGGGCCAAAGCATCAGCCTCCAGGGAGGAACCGCTTACATCGCCGTGGAGAACAGCGGCATCATCTGGGCAATTGACGCGCAGACGTTCCGCGTAAAAGGACAGCTCACAGCGGGGCAGACCGAGCACATGACCAATCCTCGATATATCCATTTCCTATCGAGCACAAAAGCCTACGTGACAGACCTTTACTCGCCCTACATCACCATCTTCGACCCGCAGACGATGGCCTACACCGCCAGCATTAGCACCCAGCAGCCTGCAGCTTTCGGCTATTGTTCGACCGAGCAGATGGTTCAGTACGGCCACGAAGTCTTCACCAATTGTTGGAGCTATAGCAACCGCCTATTGGTTCTCGACACCCAACGCGATGCCCTCACGGACATCATCGAACTGACGGGATGGCAACCCAAGAGCATGGTCATCGACGCACGCGGCAAGCTGTGGGTCGTCACCGACGGCGGCTACGAGACCGGTGAGGACAGTTTCGGCGACAACATCCCTCACCTCTATCGCATCGATGCTGCCACTCACCAGATTGAACTCGACCAGACACTCGACACCGACGAGGGCAGTGTGCAGCTCGCCACGAACCATGACGCCACAGTCCTCTATCTGATCAACAACGATGTCTACCGGATGAGCATCACCGACAGCCACCTGCCCGTTAGACCGTTCATCCAGGCCGACCGCAACGAACGCGGCGTCCGTCATAAACTCTATGGCATAGGCGTCGACCCCTACAGCGGCGACATCTACATCGGCGATGCCGTAGACTATAGCCAGTCTGGCGTCGTACGGCGCTACAACAGCGACGGCTCGCTCATCGATCAGTTCCGCGTGGGCATTAATCCTAATGGTTTCGCATTCAAATGAGAAAGTTCTTCAGCCTACTTCTACTCCTGTCCATGCTCGCCGCCTCCTGCTCGGACAACGACGCCACCGAAAATGGACAACCGCCTGTCATCACGTGGGCTGAAGCTTCTGCGCGCTTCCGCGTCTACACTGGCGAGACACTGATGCTTGTGCCCGACATCGAGGGCACCGACGAGACCACCACTTACCGCTGGACGATGGATGGCAAAGTCGTCAGCACAGATTCACATTACTCTTTCACGTCAAACGAGACGGGCGAGTTCTTCATCCGCCTCGCAGTTACCAATCGCTATGGCAGCGCCGAGGACGAGGTGAAAGTGACTGTCAGCGAGAGCGAAAACGCCGAGCTGCCTGCCTTGCCAGCCGAGCACCGCCTTTGGTGCTTCCCGTGGACTGAAATCAACATCGCTCAAGGTCGCGCCATCACGGTCAAGGCCTACCTCCTGCAAGCGCTTGCCTCCGATTCCGACATCACCTGGACGCTTGACGGTCAACCCGTAACAGGGCGTTCGCTCAACGAGTTCGTCGTAGAGTTCCCCTTCTCGGCCTCAACCCAAGGCGTTCACATCCTCAACCTCACGCTTCAGACAGCCGACACCACCGCCACACAGGACTTCACCATCCATGTCTGTGCGCCCGCCGGCACCTATCGACGCGGCGCTACGGGGCAGGCTATGGTGAATCAGGTCTACGAGTATATGCCTGCGCCTGGCCATCAAGTCAATGGCTACATCATCGTTGGCGATTCCTATCCCGACGATTGTACGCACGAGCAAGCCTGCGATAGCGTCCTTGCTCATTTCTCGCGCCGCTGGTCCATCAGCCTCGGTTCACAGGGCGGTTACCTCATCGCGGGCTTCGACCATAGCGTGACGAACTCTAATGGCGACTATGACCTCTGCATCAAAGGCAATCCTTTCAGCTATCAGTCGGAGCCCGGCATCATCTGGGTCAGTCAGGACGACAACGGCGATGGGCTGCCCAACGACCAATGGTTTGAACTTGCAGGGTCGGAGTACGGCACCGAACGCCACACCACATCCTATGCCATCACCTATTATCGTCCCGCAGCCCGCCGCTCTGCCACAGCATGGCGCGACATCTACGGCCAGACGGGGTACGTGCCCTACTTGAGCTATTGGAACCCGCACGACACGTATTGGCAGCCATGGGTGGAAGGCAGCGAGCACACCTTCTTCAGTTCTCGCCTCGCCGACCGCAGCACTTATGTCAATGGCTATTCCGACATTCCGCCCTATGATTGGGGTTATGTAGACAACCTCGGCAGCGACTTCGTCGATGGACCTGCCGGCAAGATGAATTACTTCCGCCTGTCCAATGCCCGCTACGACGACGGACAACCCGCTCGCCTCGACTACATCGACTTCATCAAAATCCAAACCGCGCAGACGGGCAGCACGCCTAACTTGGGCGATATCAGCACCGAGATCTATTACATCAGCGACTATCATCTGGAATAAAGAGAAAACCTCACCCCCAACCCCTCTCCAAGGGGAGAGAGGGGAGTAGATACCTAACAAGAATGAACCTACTGATTGTCCTTCTATCAGCGCTACTATCTACTCCCCTCTCCAAGGGGAGAGGGGCTGGGGGTGAAACTTTCTCTGTTCCTATAATAAGAGGGGCTGGGGGTGAGACTTCCTTTGCTCCCGACAGTTTGATGCATGAGGTCTCCGTCACCGCCTTTCGCCGCCTAAGCGAGACAGGCATTCAGCGGACGTCGCTCGACACGATGGTGCTTCGTCAGAGCGTTGCTCACGCCATGTCTGATATTCTCACGGCCCATTCGTCTCTCTATGTCAAGAGCTATGGTCGTGCCACTGAGTCGACCGTCGAGTTTCGCGGCACTTCGCCTACGCATACTCAGGTGCTATGGAACGGCATGAAAATCAACTCTCCAATGCTGGGAACCGTTGATTTCAGCACTATCCCCGCTTACTTTGTCGACCAAGCCAACCTATTGCACGGAGCCTCATCGCTCACCCTGACGGGCGGCGGGCTGGGCGGAGCCATCGAACTCATCAATCAGCCGCAACAGAATAAAGGATTAGGCCTGCTATACATTCAGGGCATCGGGTCCTTCGACACCTATGATCAGTTCTTGCGCCTAACCTATGCCAATGCCCATTGGAACAGCAGCACGCGCGTCGTCTATGCCACGAGCGACAACGATTTCCGTTACACCAACTACGACAAGAAGGTCGATGAACGCGATGCCGACGGAAGCATCGTCCGCTCCTATCACCCCACCGAGCGCAATCGCAGCGGTTATTTCCACGACTTGCATGTCCTGCAAGAAGCCTATTATCACGACGCTCACCTCGGTCGCTTGGGGGCTGCCGTCTGGTTTACACATAGCCTGCGCGGGTTGCCATTCTTGAGTGTCGACTATCGCGACGATACCGACTTCACCAACGAACAACGGCAGAATGCCGTGCGCAGTGCCTTCTCGTGGCAGCGTCCTCTCGGCGATGCTGTCGTCTTAGACGCCCACGCTGGCTATTCCTACCAAGATATCGCCTACGACTACTCGACCAAACGTGCTGCAGTCACCACCGACATCACTCATTCACAGAGCTATAGCCAGCAGGCATTCCTGCAAGCTAAAGTCGACTACATGCCCGCCTCTTCCTGGCTCCTTACCGCCAATCTTGAGGTCGCTTACAACCACGTTCGCAGTCACGACAAAAGTCCCTTCCATATCGGCGACAACTACAACCGAGGACGCATGGAGTCGTCGCTGACGCTGTCGGCCAAATACCGTGCGACCAAACGTCTGGCACTCTCCTCCGTCTTGCGCGAAGAACTTTACCGCAACGATTTC
>CADCOX010000317.1 GCA_902803195.1 uncultured Bacteroidales bacterium | reverse complement strand
CATCACTCGCGCTCTGCTCGGCCGCGCAGCCGACCGTCCGCACACAGGTTATCAAAAGGTCAACGCCGCACTCTTCAAAAGCTCTACGATGAACTGGCCCGAAGGCGACACCATCTTTGCGGGCTTCAAGCCCATCGAAGGCCGCAAAGGACTGTATCTGATGGAGGAGGAAGAGGACAATGCCAAAATTTCTACAATAGACTCGCTGGGCTACAATGGTCGTCTATACGTCCTCATAGACAGCCGTTCAGCCTCCGCTTCCACCTTCTTGGCAGGAGCCGTGAAGCGTAATGACCGTGGTTATATTGTAGGTCGCGAAACCATGAGCGCCTACCACACCGAGACCTGCATCAAGTTCGCCAACATCAGCCTCCCGAACAGCCAGTTCACCGCCACCATACCCATGGTGCGCGTGGTCATCGACGAGACCGTCACTGACCGCCTGCCCGCCCTCCGCGGCGTCATCCCCGACTGCGACATCCCCATGTCTGAGGCTGAGTTCCACTACGACGGCGACTACATCCTCGACCGCACCCTCCAGCTCATCGCCGACGGCACCTACCTCGAAATCCCCACCATCGATACAGGCAAAGGTTGGAAATCCCTTCCATACGCCCTCGCCGCTGTTGTCTTTCTCCTAATCATCTTATTCATCCGCCAGAGGCGTACTACTTGATTTAATCCCCAAACACATTTTACACAACTCATGAAAAAGATTCTTTTTGCAATGTTTGTCTTTGTGCTGTCGTTATCGGCTTTGGCAAAAGACATTGTCGTTGAGCGACCCGCTTTCCGCACAACAAGCAATAGCCTTTGTCCTGTCAAGGTAGAATTGAGGAAGAAAGAGACGGTCGTGTATTTTCATATAGCCTGTGCCCACAGGCGTGATTGGAGCATGGACGGTGCACGGTTAGAATGCTGCGGTCAAAAGATTGCCTTCAAGACGGGGCGCATTATTACGCACGACAGCGGTCAGGTGCTGGCCGATGACGTTTTTGAATTAGGCAGGAGATATACGCGGAACGCGCAGCAGGATTCGCTAATCCTCACCTTCGAGGCATTGCCCAAGGACGTTAAGGTGTTCGATTACATTGAGGGTGATGCCGAAGGGGCATGGAAGATTCGCGGTATCCGACTTGACGGAAAAGAATACTCATCCATATTCCCCGCCTATCAACCACATGTGGATGACGGCCAGCCGTTAAAGCCGATCACGCCAACTTACGGCAAGGCAACAGCAACGGTGACAGTGCATGGCGGAAAGTGCTTTTCTTATTATGGTCAACCTGCTTGCGACCCTATCACGGGCCAATATGAATCCGAGACGCAATATCTTGACTCCACCACTATTTTCTGCCACCCTGCATACCTACCTATGCGAATGGTATGGATTGGGTTTGATATTGATCCAACAGGCTACAACGGAGATTTCCCCCTGTTACATGTGCCAGGTGAGACGTTAACGCTTGATGTGGATGCCTTTACTTGCGCAGAACGTAGCCTTGGATGTAAAAGCACCATCACCCCGCAAGACTGCTACAGGCTGGGTGGAACACTGGCCGATCTGAACCAAGTATTATTGGAGAACCAAACATTAGCGCATACGCAGATTAAGGAGGTGCCGGAGTATCATGACGGCGAGACATTCACGCAGTGGAGCGAACGCCTGTGGCAAAGTATCGACTCAATCAGGCAGCGTATGCTGCAACGCCCAGACTACACCCGTCGTCAACGCGACTACGCACAATTGCTGGCCGACCGCGCCTACCTGAATATCCGCCAGAACTATGAACCTGCGCTCCGATATAAGATGTGGACGCTAAGACTCAATGCCGACAGCGCTGTTTCCCGGCTGAAGACCACATACACCCTCGAAGACCCGCACGCCCGAGACCTGCATCTCTTCCGAGATGGAACTACCTACTACGCCACGACTAACACAGGTTATTTGCCATATCTCCGTGCCAATGGCCTCGACCACGGCGAGGTGTATGACTTCCTCGCTGCCTTCGACGAAGCCATAGCCCTCGGACAAAAGATGAAGAAAGTCGAGGTGCAGACAGACAGCGCCATCGCCCGCATACATCCTTACTTCCAACCCGTACTACGCGCCTTCAACGATAGCACGCGTATGCT
>CADCOX010000316.1 GCA_902803195.1 uncultured Bacteroidales bacterium | reverse complement strand
TGACTGCTATCCCAATACGCCGCAGTTCCTCAACGACGAGCAGGTGAAGACCAATCGTGCAAAACGGGCGACCCAGTGGGAGACATTCACGAAATATCTTGAAAGCAAGGGAAAGTTGAAGAAATAATCACTCGCTACGTGCAGTCATTCGTTGCAGTTTCAGACTTTATAGGTAGGAACTGCAACGAATTTTTATGTACACTATTTACGATTATGCCTACAACGGGCTCCTCTATCTGAACAACACCATGCGACCACGCCTTAAACGGCTGTCGCAACTGATGATCTACACGACGACTGCCTGCCAGTCGCGCTGCAAGCATTGTAATATCTGGCAGAAGCCAGTGGAACACCTATCGCTCGAAGACATCCGTCGAATCATGCAGAGCCGATGCGTGACCAAACGGACCACCGTAGGTTTGGAGGGAGGGGAGTTCATCCTTCATCCGCAGGCCGCAGAAATCATGGCGTGGTTCCATGAGCATAACCCGAACTACACGCTACTTTCCAACTGTCTCGCGCCCCGTCGTGTCATAGATCTCGTCCGCCGCTATCTGCCCCATCACTTATACATCTCTCTCGACGGAGACCGCGAGACTTACCAACGGATGCGTGGCTGCAACGGTTACGACCGAGTGATTCAGGTGGTGGAGGCATTGAAGGACGAGGTGCCGCTGTCGCTGATGTTCTGTCTGTCGCCCTGGAACGACTTCGATGATATGGCTTTTGTCATCGACATTGCCAAGAAATATAATGTGGACATCCGCATCGGCATCTACGGGACGATGGCGTATATGGTAGCCTCACCACCGGCCCCACTCCAAAAGGAGAGGGGAGTAGTTACTTCTCAGGCGGCATCACAGCGGCAAAACTATATATTCCCCTCTACCCTTGGAGAGGGGGTGAGGGTGAGGCTTCGGTCCACTTCTGAGAACTACGACTTTGTGGCCCTCTACGACCAGTGGCTTAATGGGCATCTTCGCCTTCGCTGTCAAAGCATCATGAGTAGCCTTGTCATCCATAGCAACGGAGACGTACCACTCTGCCAGAATCTCAATGTCGTACTCGGCAATATCCACCACCAGTCGCTCGACGAGATCTTCAACGGCTCTCAGTCATGCCAGACTCAATGCCACTATTCCAAGAACTGCAACGGCTGCTGGATTAACTTCCACCGCAAATATGACGTCATTCTCATGCGTAACTTCGAGCGCCTGCTACCCAAATGGCTTATTGAGAAGTTCTACGGACCATATCAGTGGACAAAAGACTCGCGCACGACTTATCACCAATACTTTCAGAATCTATGATACTGCAATTGATAGACCGATACAAGCGCCTACGCACTAGGCGTTTCCTTGGCCAGACGTACCAATATTCTTATGCCTTCGTGGGCATGGGCCAGCACTCACTCACCAATCTTTATCCTGTGCTTCATTACCTCGGTGTGCCGCTAAAATACATCTGCGTCACCTCGGAGCGGAAAGCCATGATGATCGAACGGAAGTTTCCCCACGTGAAAGCCGCCTCCTCACTTGACACATTATTGAATGACGAAGAAGTGAAAGGCATATTAGTTTCTGCTTCGCCTTCTGCTCATTTCTCCATCGCCTCGCAGATATTGAAAAGCGGAAAGTCATTGTTCATCGAGAAGCCTCCGTGTCAGACGCTTGCAGAACTTGATGCCCTCATTGAAAAACAACGACTTTATGTTTCGCCCATTGCGATGGTCGGTTTACAGAAACGGTATGCTTCTGCCGTACAAATCCTTCGAAAGCGTCTGTTCAAAGAGCAAATCATCAATTACGACCTCCATTATCTTACGGGAGCATACCCTGAGGGTGATACACTCCTTGATTTATTCATCCATCCTCTTGACCTTGTCACCTTTCTCTTTGGCAAGCCCGAAATCGTAGCCTGCCAGCAGGTTGCCTCAGCATCCTATCTCCTCATGTTCCGTCACCGTCACATCGTCGGCACTCTCGAACTCTCTACCGCCTACACTTGGACAGCTTCCGAAGAATCACTCAAAGTATGCACGTCAAACGGTATCTATCGCCTTTCGAATATGGACGAATTGACATTCGAGTCAAAACCTTCCACCATCCTCGGCATTCCCTTCGAGAAAGTGCACACCCATACTAAGACTGTTGAATACCTATATGCACGCAATAGTTCCAATCCTACACTTCCAAACAATCAGATCTATTCGCAAGGTTATTTTAGCGAGATACAGGCTTTTGTCTCTTCTGTTGAGCACAACCATTCATGTGTTCTCACGGATATAGCGACAGTTAAGCCGACTTACGAAACCATTATGGAAATATGCTCTATTCTTCAAACACATAGCC
>CADCOX010000315.1 GCA_902803195.1 uncultured Bacteroidales bacterium | reverse complement strand
TTCTTCGGCCAGCGCTCGCTCGATGCACTGGCCCTGCAGAACGAGCAACTCACCAACAGCGAGTTTGACCGTTCACGCGACAAGACCGACGACTTCGGCAGCGGCCTCAACAACGCCATGCTCATCAAGAACGAGGACATGGAGAACAGCTACAATGCTCAGCAGTCGGTCCAGATTCCCAGCTACACAGCCATCTTCAATAATGGCAACAGCGACGAGAGCATCTTCGAGATCCAGTTCTCAAGTTCTGACCAGCGTGAAAACAACTTCGTCAACAGCTTCTGGGGGCATGAAAACAATACGCACTTCTCTTCCAGCGAGCAGGCGATGAAGAACATCTATGGCGGTTCTGACGATCTGATGAACAAGGACACCCGCATGTGGTATAGCTGTATGAAGAGAACTTCCGACAGCGGTAACGAGCCCCTTCAGGAAGGCTACGTCCTGAAATGGACCAACACACGATTCGGCTTCATTAGCGGTGAATTCAAAGCCACGTTCTCGAGTTCACGCTTCCACAATTGGATCTTCTACCGCATGACAGATGTCATGTTGATGATGGCCGAAGCTCACGCTGTATTAGGTAACTTCCAGCAATGTCGTAACATCGTGGATGCCGTACACAAGCGTTCACAGCTCGACCAGAAGACTGGTCTCTCAGCTAACAGCGACAACACGAAACAGAAGTGCATCGACCTCGTCATGAAGGAACGCCTCATCGAGTTCGTCGGCGAGGGTAAGCGCTGGTTCGACCTCGTCCGCTATGCCGAGCGCATCGGTGGCGGCCACAACCCCGACCCACGCGAGCCTCAATACATGGATGGTGCAGAAGGTGTCGCACAGATGGTTTCTAATTTCTTGGGCAAGGGCGCTTATAGCCGCCGCGCTCAGAACTTAAAGAATCGTATCAAGAACCGTTACGGACTCTACTGCCCCATCTACTACAAGGAACTGCGTGCCAACAAGTACCTCATCACCCAAAATCCCGTATGGGATCGTAGGAAAGGTCTGTATGACAACGATGAAGCTGAAGAATAACACGTCATCACAATGCTAAATCATACGACTATGAAACATATAGCTAAAATTCATCAACTCAAGCTGGCACTGGCGGCATTCTTCATTGGAGCACTTGCCATTGGATGTACCGAGGATATCGACACATCAGCCCGCTTCACCTTGAAGGAGTACACAGTCCTCTCCTATTTGGAGAGCGACTCTAACTACTCCGAGTATGTCAAGTTGATCAACCAAGTGCCCATCAGCAGACGTTCAGAGTCCACCGTGGCTCAGCTGCTCTCGGCACGTGGTAAATTCACCTGCTTTGCTCCCAACAACAAGGCCATCCAGGATTATCTCGACACCCTGTACACCAGAGGCATCTTCAACCAACCCACATGGGAAGGCGCTCCCAACGAGGAGACCTTGGACTCCGTGCGTAAGGTGATTGTGTTGAATAGCGTCATCGATGGTAGCCGCAACGACGACATTTACGAAGTCGGCGACATCGCAGCTAAGGACGACAATGACGAGTTCCAGACGGCCAATATGAACGACCGCAAGCTGTACAAGACATCCATCGAACAGACTGACTCCATCTTCATCAATGGTATTGCGCTCATCGACCTCAACAACCGCGACATCGAGACCATCAACGGTCGCGTTCACGAGGTCCATGCCGTCATCGCACCGAGCAATGACACGATGGCCGATATCTTCCGTCAGTGGGTAGCTGAGAAGAAACGTGGATTCCTCGTTATGTCCAAACTCATCATTGCCTGCGGACTCGAAGATACGCTCAGCAAGACGCGCGACGATGTGTGGGAAGACCTCTTCCTAACACAACAGGTAAAAGACCTGCGCGTTCACCCGACAGAGCAGACAGGTACCATTCCCGAACACCGCAAATACGGATTCACCATCTTCGCCGAACCCGATGAACTTTGGGAGGCTGAGATTGGCAAGTCGGCAGAAGATATTACTGCCGAGGACGTCAAAGAGTATTTGATTGCAAAAGGTGCCTATCCCAATGGTACAACCGATGACAACTTCAAGAGCGAGAAGAACATCCTCAACCTGTTCCTCACCTATCACATCCTGCCCGAGAAGCTCAGCCGCGATCGCCTCGTCATCCACTACAACGAGCGTGGTTACTACTGGAAGACATCAGGAACCAACTACACCATTCCTGTCTACGAGTACTTCACGACTATGGGTAAGCGCCGCCTCCTAAAGATCTTCGAGAGTGCTGAATCTGATGGCATCTACCTCAATCGCTTCCCCATCCTACGCAACGGACGTGGCGAATTCGGCCCTGAAGGCCTCAATATCGAGGACTACCATGAGAGTGGTAAGTTCCGCGATGTAGGTAGCTCCTTCGCCATGTATCCCGACGAGAACGTGGGCAACAAGATTCTTTACGAGACTGATGGTGGTGCAGAACACCTCAACCTTCTCAATGGATGCATCTATCCTATCGAAAGAATGTTGGTCTACACCGATAACGTAGCCAAACGACTCGGTGGCGAACGTATCCGCATCGATATGGCTGCCATGTTCCCCGAGATGATGAACAATGACATCCGTCGTCCGTTGAGCAACTACTCCTACGGTGCCAGCCAGACCCGTGGCTTCCCTCAGAACTATCGTTATCTAGCCGACGTCCAGATGCAGGAAGGCACCGAGTTCTACTACTTCACCGGCCACGACCGTGGATGGAGTAATTATCAGATGGACGAGTACAACATCATCGGTAAGTATGAATTCACAATGAAGTTGCCTCCCGTACCTACGAGAGGGCACTACGAGATCCGCTTCGGCGTCAGCGCCGGCTCCAACGTCCGCAGTATGTGTCAGGTCTACTTCGCCGACAACACCAAATACATGCCTGCTGCAGGTATTCCTATGGACCTCCGCATCGGTTTCATTAATCACCGTTTCAGTACTGGTACATGGCTTAATTCTGGTTTCGGTTATACAGAGAATAACGACTATAGGTCTGAAGTCAACCTTCCCATCGACGAACAAGACGAGATTACGAAGTCGCTACGCGCTCGCGGATTTATGAAGGGCCCGAAGTACTTCCACATCGGTAACGGTGCCGGAGCCGACATCGGTATTCAGGGCGAACACGTCACACGACGTATCATGGTCAGTGCCGACCTCGACCCCGACAAGACCTATTACATCCGCTTCAAGAACGTACTCAACAACAAGGACCTCCAGTTCTTCATGGACTACTTCGAGTTCGTCTCCAAGGAGGTTTACGACAATCCTGTCGAACCTGAGGACTATTGGTAATTAATAAAATGACTTCAACTATGATACAAGGAAAAATCACACGATGCATCCAGGCAGGAATCCTTGGAGTAGCCATTGCGCTACTCCCCTCCTGCGCTGATGACCACTTTGATGTCCAAGACGGAGGCGGTGTCGGCGAGAATGCGACCCTCACGCTGTGGGAGCAAATCAAGGCAAACCCCGACCTGAGCAATTTCGCAAAGATTGCCGAGAAGACTCCTGCCTTCAAGGACGAGAGACATCCGATTGCGAACTACACCTTCAAGGACGTTCTCAACAGCAACCAGATGCTGACCGTCTTTGCACCGACCAATGACGCTCTGACCGATGCCGAGACACACTACTACGACTCTCTCGTACAGGTGCGCCCCTACGACGTTTTCCTCCGCCTAGTGGGTAATCACATCGCTCGTAACCGCTACGTAGCCACAGGCCAAAACCTAGCCTCAGGTCCTGAGAAGATTATCATGGTCAACAACAAGAAAGGCTACTTTGACCGCCTCGGTTATTTCGACCGCTCTGAGCAGCCCACGACCAAGACT
>CADCOX010000314.1 GCA_902803195.1 uncultured Bacteroidales bacterium | reverse complement strand
GCAGCCGCAGTACAGTTGGTTGTAGAACCCGTATTCTCGTAGCAATTGGTTGCGGCGCTCTTGCAACCCTCCTTTACGCCAGTTCTGTGCCCAGAAGTGGGCGCCGGGAACTATGGCTTCGGCCGCTTGTCCGGCATGCTCGATTTGGTCGAGGCGTTTCCAGCGCGACGAGGCCAGCGTCGTCGCAAACCATCCGATGCCCAGTTCTACAGCCTTGCGCGCTGTCGCCGTCAGTCGCATCTCGAAGCATCGCTCGCAGCGGCTTCCGCGCTCTGGCTCACCCTCCAGTCCATGCACACAGCCTAACCACTCCTTGTGCCGCCAGTCATCGTCGATCCATGTGATGCCGAGGCTTTCGGCATGGCGCTTGCTCTCCGCCTTACGGATCTCGTATTCTTCGCGAGGGAAGATATTAGGGTTATAGTAGTAGATGGTTGGCCGTATGTTGTGGTTCAGCAGCCACTCCACGATAGCGCTTGAGCAGGGCGCACAGCAAGCATGCAGTACGACCTGCTCAACGCCTTCGGGCACTTCGATTGGACAATTCCTTTTCATCTTCTCGTTTGTTCGGTCTTCAGTTTTCGTAGGTTCGTGCGAATTGTTTGACGCCTAAGGCCATGAGCACAATGGTGGCCGCTGCTATGGCAACCATCTGTGCGGGCGATGGCAGTAGGTCAGGCAGTCGATGCAGCAAGAGCATCATGTTGACCAGCAGGCTGTCGTAATCGAAGTGCAGGACACCTGCAACGGCGCGCACGATGGCGCCTTGCATCAGATTCCATAGATAGCTGAAGAAACCCAGGTACATCATCAGCGCTACACCAGCAATCGTGCCGAACACGTTCAGGCCGATGCGCCAGCGGCGCAGGCGTAGGTGTTCCGTCGTCCAGGCACGTTCGAACTGGGGCAGGGAGCTCAGCACACGTTCGGTGAAGCCGTCGTCTGCGATGGTTTCCTTATGCTCGTTGAAGAAGTTGGCGAGCAGGGCATCGTCATTCAGCCCCACGATCTCTTCTTCTCTTTTCGCTATTCTTTCATCCATTGTAACCATTTTTTCGAAGATAGTTAGCTAAGTTCTTCTTGCCACGTAGCAGGTGGCTCTTGATGGTATTCTCGTTCATGCCCGTGATCTGGACAATCTCCTTGATGCTCTGCCCTTCAACGCATTGCAGGACTACGCACGTGCGTTCGGTCTCTGAGAGGGTACTCAGCGCCAAGTCTAAGTCATGGCGGAGAGAGAAACGATCATCAGCCTTGGATGAAGCCGAATCCTTGAGCGACAGAAAGCTCTTAGGCTCGAAGGATTCTGCTCCCTCTTTTATCGGGCGTTCGGGGAGAGAGTCTTCTTTTACCTTTCTCTTCTCGTCCAGGAACACGCGATAGGCGATTCTGAGCAACCACGTCTCAAAGCCCGAGAGCTGACGGAAGTCCTTCAAGTGCTGCCAGGCGCGGATGAATGTCTCCTGTGCCAAGTCGTCAGCCAGCATCACGTCGCCTGCGGTGAGTCGGCGCAGGAAGCGGCGAACCGCTTCCTGATGAGCGCTGACCAACTGACCGAAGGCGCGCTCGTTGCCGAATGTCACCACCTGGGAGATAAGGACGAAGTCTGACAGACGTTGCATCGTTGTAGGACTCTTGTTTGTAGAGTGAAAAGTGAAAGAGCGAAAAGTGAATAATTAGGATTACTCTCAGTATTTGAAGGTAACTTGTATTTTTCGCTCTTTCACTTATTCACTTTTCATTTAAATAGGTTGCTCTTATTTTTCATTTTTCACTCTTTCACTTTTCACTCTTCAGGAGTTCTCGCTCTTGTTGTAGTCGTCGGTCGAAGGCGTTTGGGCTGTCGTTCCTTGCTCTGCGCTCTTCTGTCCGTCGCCGAGTCCGGTCACGAAGCTCTCCTGCTGTGGTGCACCGCCGTTCGACGAGTGTCCTTTGCTTGTCGTAGCGATCACCAACTTGGCCACACCGATGCAAGCCACGAGGGCTCCGATGCCCCAGAAGCTACTGGGTCCAATCGAGAAGAAGAGGATGATGAGGCCTACGCCCACGCAGCAGTACATGATGCCGCTCTTCCACATCTCTGCGTTCTCGTCGGGATAGGGCTGTACGTATCCCGTTCCAGGCATCGCTGAGCTGCTTGTGGCGTACGTCTGCGTGCCTTGTTGGTTACCCGTTCCCTGTTGATAGTTGCCTGCTCCCTGCTCGTTGACAGTTTGCTGGTTGCTCGTGCCCTGCTGGCTTCTTGCCTGAGCTGTCTTCTGAGCCTGTGCTGCCTGCTGAGCTTGAGCCGTTTGATAGGCTTGATACTGATAGTTACGGTCCTTGCGTCCGCTGCGAGCGATCAGCCAGATGATGAGCGCCAGTATCCAGATGGGGGCAGTGAATAGGCCGAAGAGTAGGACACAGATGACGATGGCGAACAGGATGCCGAGGAAGCCCCCGAACAGGCCCAGGCCTCCACCGATGAGCTTTCCCCACCAGGTGTTCAGTCCGAGTTCCTCCTTCAGGTCTCTCAGGTCTTCGGTCAAGTCGTTCCAGTCGTCCTGCGAGAGTACGACTTCGTCCGAATCCTCGCCTTCGTAGAAGAAAGTAGTGTCTTCAGCCAGCGTCTCCAGGGAGTCGCCCAGACGCTCCATCTCGTCGCCCATCTTCTCCAGTTCTTCGCCCATCTTCTCGGCTTTGCCGGGATTCGTGACGGCCGTCATGGCTATCTGAACGCCCTTTTTCGCCATCTGAGCCCCCTGCTTGGTCATCTGTTTGGCTATAGCTTTCTGCTGCGGAGTGGCGGGCTTGCCGTTGATGGTCATGCCCTTCGATGTGGTCGTGACGCTTTTGTTCTGGGTGGAATCTGCTGTTTCCTCGGCTCGGAGCGAGGAGCAAGGCACGGCCATCATCAGCGTGGCCATCGCCATCAGGAATAATTTCATTGTCTTCATAATCTTATTCTTTTTTTATTGTTACATTCAGTTGTTCGCGGTCAACTTTACATCGAATAGACGACAAAGGAAGACAAAAAGTTGCACGTATCTATATTTTTTTGCAAAAAAATGCAGTTTCATGCTTAACTTTGTGCCGCCGAAAGCGTAATATAGGTGTATGACACGCTCCGATTTCGAACATATTGCCCTGCAGTTGCGACCGCTCATGCTCCGCGTCGCCCTCGATTTCTTCGGTTCTGCCGATGATGCCGAGGACGTCACCCAAGAGGCGCAGCTCGCCCTCTGGCGCTATTGTGAGCGCATCGACCCCGCGCGCAATATCAAGGGATTGGCTGTTCGTGTGACCAAGAACTGCTGCGTCTCCTGGCATCGCCGAAGTGCTTTTATAGCCACCGTTCCCGACGGGTCACCGTCGGGCCCCGCTTCTGCTTTCTCCCCCTCCCCGCACGAGTTGCTCGAGGCTCAGGATGCTCAAGCCCTCCTCACTGAAGCCCTTGCCCGCTTGAAACCGCGAGAACGCGAGCTCTTCGAGATGCGGCAGCTCGAAGGCCTCACGCTCGACGAGATTACCCACCTGACCGACATCGCTAAGCCTTCGGTCAAATCCATGATCTCCGCAGCACGAAAGAAACTACTCACCGACCTCAAACAACGCCTCAGACAATGAACACTCAAGACATACAATCCCTCATCGACCGCTACTTGGCCGGCGAGACCTCCAACGACGAAGAACGTCGTCTGGCTCTTGCCCTGTACGAGGCAGCTGAAGCCACCGACGAGCCTCTCCCCGACGACTGGCAGGCTGTCCTCCTCATGCTGGGCGAACTGACCCTTGGCGAATCGCTCTACGACGACATCCTTGCCCGTCGCAGTCACACCCTCTCTGCCGAAAGCCTTTCGATGCAAAACGTCTCCGCGGGTTCTACAAGTTCAAAGAATCGCCGCCTTCGCGTTTGGCGATGGGCAGCTGCCATCGCGCTGGTCTTCGCGACCAGTCTCGGCATCGCTTTCTACCAGTCGAAAACGTCTCAGCGTACGGTCGCGAGCGCGAGTACCAATAATGGTACAAGCGAGTATCACCAATGGGACACGCCTGTCTCACCAGTGAGACAACCCGATGCGAATAGTCACATCAACGAACACGACCAGTCGCATGAGTCAACGCAATCGGTCGCATCAGGCAATGCGAATAGGCGTAAGAGAAAAGCCGTCCAGCCCATGAGCAAGCCTTCGAGCGCAGAGCTGCCTGCTCCCCCGCAGGAGGAGGGGGCCGAGGAATCCTTGCTGGCAGCTGCTGAGGCCGAACTACAAAAGGGAGACGTTCTGTACCAGGCGCTTTCGCCTGACGACGATCCCTACGCAGCCATCGAAGCTGCAATGCGCGACATCCGCAGTCGTGGCGAGCGCGTAGAAGCTATGGTAGCTGAAATAACCCGTCCATATTGATAAAAACAACTATTCTTCACGGCCTATTGTGAGTAGAAACATAGAAAATTAAATAGTAAAAAAAGAAATGAGACGCTATCATCTATTATTCATCATCTATTATTCGTTCTTTTGCTGTTGCGGCGCCAGCGCCCAACCCAATGCACGCCTGCAAGAACTCGAAAAGACCTTGAAAGAGCGGGGCTTTGATGTGACGCATGTTCAGCGTAGCAGTCGTGGCATCGAGCAGCGTTGGACGTCGGGCTTGCATCTGTCCTCTGGGACTCCGACCATCTCAAAGGAGCTGCTGCAGAAAATGTCTGCCGACCAGCTGAAAGCTTTTAGGTTAAGGATTGACAGCACTGAGACGGCCCGCAAGCAGCGCACCGTTGAGGCCATTGACCTCATCCGCAGCACCTTCAGCGCACTCGCCTCCACAGCATCGGAGAGTTACATGTACGAAGTCCATAACAAGGAGTGCGACACCATCCGCCTTTCTATGGCTTGGAAAGACGAGAGCCATCCGCTCAGCTCCTGGCGAAGTGATGGCGGCGTGCTCTACGACGGCGGTCGCGAG
>CADCOX010000313.1 GCA_902803195.1 uncultured Bacteroidales bacterium | reverse complement strand
GCATACGGGTGACAGATGCGGTGACAGATAGGGTGAAAGGTGACAGCAAGTACCCGATTTTAGGCCAAAGTCTCAGAATGCGTACATATGAAAATACGGAGTGATCATTGAAAAATAAAGGTAACCAAATAGCATCTGGCACATTAAGATAGCAATAATTATGTAGGACACAGAGACACAGAAGTACAGAGTTTTATGTTTTCTCCGTTTCTCTGTGTCTTTGTGTCCCCAAAAAGCTATGTCTGACAAGGGCTCGTTGACCAGTTGGAAAGGAGAATGCGAATACTCGAATGGCTCTACGCGACCCGTTCCTGCGGGTTGTCTCATTAGTGAGACAGATGTGTCTCACCGGTGAGACTGCCCAGTCTCATTAATGAGACGAGACGTCGCGAATAGACGTGTAGCCTGCAACGAACGGACGCAAAGCCTGTAGCGAACAGGCACTTCGCCCGAACGAGTAGTTGAACGAAAATGGCTCTATGCGCGAACTACCGAACGGCCGAATATGTTAAAATGGGCGTTAATAAAGTTTAAATCCGTCACCTTTCACCCCATCTATCACCCTATCTGTCACCTCGCACATGATTGACTATCAACATTCTAAATCCTATGGTGACAGCGTGACAGATAAATTGGCCGTTTTTCATAAAAGAAAAATAATTTGATAAGAATGCACATGGGAAGTCTGGGGCATCTGATGCATGTGGAATGCTTATTTATAGATGCTTCAGGCGTCTCTTTGTGCCGAGCGCGAGTGAGGTGCGAACGTTGTGTGTCTTGAGAAGCGTTGCTAATTCAAAAAATGAGGTGTTTTTTTGTTGATTTGGTCGTAAAATTAGGTGGGTTCGTGAGGATTTGTTATCTTTGCGGCATGAAACGAAGGAAATCCCTTTTGGTGCTCGCCGCTGCGTTGGTGTTGTGCGGTTGCGGCACAACTAGCCGCGTGCAGCGGCGTCAGTCTCACCCCGATGCTGGTGTCAACCCGATAGCTCTCTCGGCGCAAGGCGAGCAAGTTGTCACGCCTAAAGTCAGTAAGCCCGCCAAAGACGAAACGCGTTCTAAGCTCTCGCCCCTGCAGCAGGGTCTCGCGGCGCTGGTGGCCGATACGCTCTTCGAGAGTACACAGTTGGGACTCAGCATTGTGGACCTCACGACTGGCGAACAGCTGTTCAGCTACGGCGCGCGCCAGCGTATGCGTCCTGCTTCGACCGAGAAGGTGGTCACGGCCATTGCCGCCCTCGACCTCTTAGGCCCTAACTATCCGTTGCGCACTACGCTCAGCACGACGGGCGCCGTCGATGGCAGCGTGTTGCGAGGTGACCTCTACGTGCGCGGTGGCATGGACCCGCTGCTTAGCGTGGCCGATGTGCGTTCGCTAGTCAGCCAGTTGCGTGCGGCCGGTGTTCGCAGCATCACGGGCCGCCTTGTCACGGATTCTTCGCTGAAGGATGCCGACGAGTTCGGCTGGGGCTGGTGCTGGGATGACGAGAATCCCACGCTCTCGCCGTTGCTGTGCGGCGGCAAACCCACGCTGGTGAGTCAGCTGCAGGCCGCCCTTAAAGCGGCAGGCATACGCATCGGCGCCGTCAGCGTCGGCACTACTCCTGCATCGGCCCGTACGCTGGCCGTGGTCAGTCGTCCGCTGACCGCCGTCCTGCAGCCGATGATGAAGCAGAGCGACAACCTCTGTGCCGAGAGCGTCTTCTATCAGATGGGACGCACGCGCAAGCAAGTGGCGGCCCGCATCCAAGACCTCCTCGTCCGCGCTTACGGCGGGCAGGCAGCCAATGGTTCGACCATCGCCGACGGCAGTGGCCTCTCGCTCTACAACTATCAGACGCCTGAGGCATTCACGCGTCTGCTCAACTATGCCGCCCAGCGACCCGACAGCATCTACACGCCCCTGCTGACGGCCCTGCCCATAGCGGCCGTCGACGGCACACTGAAGAGCCGCATGGCAGGTACGCCCGCGGCACAGAACGTGAGGGCCAAGACGGGTTCGGTCAGTGCCGTATCGACGCTCGTGGGTTATACGACGCAGCGTTCTACGGGTCACCTCATCGCCTTCGCCATCATGAACCAGGGTGTGCGGCGTATGGCTGAGGGCCGTGACTTCCAGGACAGCGTCTGCATGCTGCTGAGCCAATAGATAACCTTGGCACTGAAAGTAAATGCGGAGTAAATACGCAGTAAATTTCATCCAGAAAAGATCTCATCTATTTACTGAAATCATTTACTCCGCATTTACTTTCAAAGTCAAAAATGATTTAATCGATAGACATTCATGAGATCTCGTTCCTTTGCCCGACGCCTGACGTGGTGGATTATCCTCGTACTCTTCCTGAGTATGGCGGGAGTCGCCCTGCTCCTCTCTTTCTTCGGGCTGGGTATCATGATTGTGCACATGCGCGACCGCTACTTCGATGTGATTGATGTCACGTCGGAACGCGTCGAGAAGATGCTATCAGCCGTCGAGATCTCTGCTGTCAATAACGTTGACGAGGTTCAGTTGTCGCTCGGGCACTCCAGTCAGGTCTTCGATGCCCTCGACAAGGAGTTGAAGCTCAACCCTCACTTGGTGGGCTGTGCCGTAGCCTTCGTGCCCGACTTCTTCCCCGATCGCGGCCGCTGGTTTGAGCCGTACGTCATGCGCACCGGTGATGGCACCCTCCGCAGGATGGATATCGGTTCGCCCAGCCACGACTACCACAAGTCACCTTGGTTCGTGAAGGGCATGCAGACCGATAGTGCTTTCTGGTCGGAGCCTTACGTGGACGATGCTGGCGCCAAAGCCGTTCTTTGCAGCTACATCGTGCCCGTGCATGATGATGCCGGCAGCATCGTTGGCCTGTTCTGTGCTGATGTTTCGTTGGACTGGCTCTCAGCGCAGGTGCAGAAATACGACTTGAAGACCAACGAGCGCACCCTCGACGTGTTCGATTCCGACGATGATGAACTCCCCACCTACAGTTTCATCGTAGGACGGCAGGGCGAGTACATCGTCCACCCCGAACGTCAGCGCATCCTCCGCGACAGCCTCGTCCGGCATCTCGACATGACGCCCGGTTCGGGCGCCGACAGCCTGCTCCATGGGCTGCAGTACCAACATGAGGGTTATGTCCGCACAATGGTTGATGGCCTCTCGTCCTACGTCTTCTATAAGCCCCTTGAGCACTCGGGATGGTCCATGGGCATCGTCGTGCCGTGGCAGACCATGTTCTCGCCTGGCATCGTCTTCGCCATTTGCGTCGTCGCTCTGATGCTGCTCTGCCTTTTCATCATCTTTCCCCTCTGCTATTTCACGATTCGCCGTGCTACGCGTCCTCTCCATTTGCTTGCCAAGTCGGCCGACGAGGTGGCACGAGGACGCTTCGACTCGCCGCTGCCTATCATCCGCCACCACGACGAGATACGGCATCTGCGCGACTCCTTCAGCGATATGCAACGCTCGCTTGCCCGCTATGTTCAGCAACTGCAGACGTCTACGGCACGTCAGGCGTCCATTGAGAGCGAGCTGACCATTGCGCGTGCCATCCAGATGGCGATGTTGCCTAAGGACTATCCCCCGTTCCCCGACCGCAAGGACATTGACATCTTCGGGCAACTCACGCCCGCCAAGGCCGTAGGTGGCGATCTCTACGACTTCTTCATCCGCGATGAGCGCCTC
>CADCOX010000312.1 GCA_902803195.1 uncultured Bacteroidales bacterium | reverse complement strand
ATCACATTTGAAATCATCATCCATCACAAGTACTCTATTCGGCAAACAGGCATGAATGATGACGACAACAAAGTCAGTCGTTTATTTAAAAAAGTGATAAAACGGGTGCAGAAATTCGCGTTTCTGCGCAGAATCAATAATCTTGCGCAATAATTCTGCATACGTTCGACTGTTTTCATTGGCCAAATCGTTCAAAAGCGGTAACTTTGCAGAAAATATAACAAACTATTTTTAATCTCGTGATCATGAATAAGAAAACATTTTTGCTATTCGCTTTTGGATTGACGATTGCACTCCCAGGCAAAGCACAATGGACCAATTATGACACCCAAAGCACGCTCAGAGGTGTGTTTGGACTGGCTAACGCCGCCATTGAGTCTGCCGAGCGTAAAAAAGAGATGGAAATCCTTGCCCGTCAGAAGGTGGAATTCGAGGATAGTTTCAAGGAAGCGATGGCCGAAGCCAAGGAAGCCGAGACAACAGAACAATGGGAAGAGGCCTTAGAAAAATACGAAGAGGCTGCCAAGCTGAACTGCAAGTACAGCTACACAGACCAACATTCCATTTCTCAAAAAATCTCGAGCCTTTATGTTAAAGCTGGTCGAACGGACGACGGCCCCAGCATTCTGCATAACGCCGAAGTGACGCTGGCCGACTACTCGGCCTATCGTTACATGCGCGAGAATCCTGTCTTTGTTAATAAGAAACAGGCTAGTGGCGTGAAAATCCTTCGCGTGGCCTGCTCCGAACGCGAGACACGCGTAGAGATGGAGATAGAGGCTTACTCCGCCAACCTTCCCGTCTATATCAAGGGAACCGCCTATATCAAAGGAGACAAGGGCGGTAAGCTTGGGCTGGCAAGCGTGCAGAACGTGACGATGGCTCCTGCCAAGACCTTCATACCTTGGCCTTACCAGAAGTTGCGCTTTGCTCTCATCTTCCCTGCCCTGCCCGAAGAGGCTAAGGAATTTGACCTCATCGAGCCCTCTACCACTTGGCAGTTCAAGGACATCAAATGCAAATAGACGTCGCTATCTGCATTTGCATCTTGGACATGTTATCGACCTGCAATAAGTCAAACAATTATCCAATATTTTATCAATCATTATTTTTTCAAATCAAACAAAACAAATGAAAAAGAATTTATTATGGATGCTTGCCGCCATCCTGTTCTGCGGCCTCACAACAACAGTATTCACATCTTGCGGCGATGATGAAGACGATAGCAAGCCTTCGACTCCTGAGCAGCCTGAGAAGCCTGAAGATAAAAAGGCTGAATCTGCCGACGTCACGCTGACGCTCGTCATCCAGAAGAGCACTCTGAACGTCTTCGAGTACGACTTCAAGTATGTGGATGCCAAGGGTAACACCAAGACTTACGATATCGACGCTCAGACCGAGGGCGTTGCTTTCGATGAATTAGAGCAAGGTCGCTACAACACCTACACCCAAGCCACCTTCCCCGCTTATGGCGAGGCTTTCTATAATGATATGAAGAAACCTCTCGTGCTGCGTGTCACGCTGAAGGATCAGCCCACGGGCAAGAAGTATTCCTATGAGACTGTTTGCCACGTCAAGGAGGACTTCAAGTACCAAGAAGCTTTCATTTACTCCTTCCCCAGCGTCTTCGTTACCGAGACCCCCAAGGGTGGCAAGCGTACGGTTAAGAGCGACTTCCAATTCCAAGTCGTTGACGTAACCAACTGGGAGCGTTTCAAAGCTGCTGCTGATGGCAAGACCAGTACTCTCGGTTACGGCGAGTACACGGTGAACGAGGACTAATCGCCTATTAGCTCATATTAAACCGGATGGCCTCCGCCATTATTCCGACGGAGCCATTCGTTTTCATCCATAATAAGACGTATTTTGCGTTGGCATAAGGTCTCGTACTTTTGCACACCAAAATACGTCTTATTTTATGCATAGACGCTTCCTCGTCTGCGAGTATATCATAGAGTATGCTAAATGAAAACATGCATCCGAAACGATTCACATCGCGTTTCAGATGCATGCTTTTCTTTAGTTGCTACAAAACAGATTGTGTAGTTCTCTCGTTTTGCTTTTTCAGCTGGATCATGCTGAGCTGACTTCAATCCCGATGAAAGAAATCATCTCAGATCGATGACCTCCACGTTGGGGTAATCTTTCTGCGGGAAAGTGAAGGTGGAGGCGGGTAGCGAGAGACGATTCTGGAACGAGAGGATGGACAAGCGCAGCCAGTCGCCGTCCTTTTTCGCACGCAGGCAGAGTGGGGTATAGGTGCCTTGTTCTACGTCGACATAAATCTCTGAGAATGCAGCCTTTTTGCTCTTTGCCTTCAAGTAAACGATGAAGGTAGGCTTACCTCGCAGGCTCGACTTCTTCGAGGCATATTTGTAGCCCTTCTTGTAGATGCCGATGAGCGTGGCGGGGTTCATAGCCGCCTGCTCCTCCTCGGTGGGAGTGCTGACGTTGACCTCGTCGCTGCCCTTCATCATATTCCATTGTGTCGAGCCGTCATACCAGGTTGTCATTTCGTCCGTGACCATTTTGTACTTTCGTCCGCTCAGGAGCATTGTCCCCGAGGCCTCGCCTTCGGGAGTGGTACCTTTGAACTGAGTGGCTTTGAATTGTGCTTTCACGTCGCCCGAGGCGGTGAGGCGGGCTGCCGTTTGGTCCAGAATCTCACGTGCGCTCTGTCCGAAGGCCGTGAGCTGCCCTGCAAGCAGCAGGCAGAGTAGAATCAGATGTTTTCGCATAGTCTTCGTGTTAATGCGGCGCAAAGATAACCTATCGCGATGAAATGGCACAATAGTCTAACTATTTTTAACACATTTCTTCCTTTTGTTTGGACGTCTCGTCTTTTTGTCGTACCTTTGCACGCGAAAACAAATAGTAGTCATGATTACAGTCTCCAATCTCGCCATTCAGTTTGGCAAACGCGTTCTCTACAAGGACGTTAACATGAAGTTCACCAACGGCAATATCTACGGCGTCATCGGCGCCAATGGTGCCGGTAAGTCCACCCTCCTGAAAGCCATCAGCGGCGAACTCGAGCCGAACAAAGGCACGATCGAGATGGGGCCGGGTGAGCGCTTGAGCGTACTCTCGCAGGACCACTTCCAGTACGACGACCAGACGGTTCTCGACACGGTTCTGATGGGCCATACCGTCCTCTGGGACATCATGCACGAGCGCGATGCCCTCTATGCCAAAGCCGACTTCAGCGACGAGGATGGCATCCGCGTGGCCGAACTCGAGGAGAAGTTTGCCGAGATGGGAGGCTACACGGCCGAGAGCGATGCAGGTGCGCTCCTGAGCGGACTTGGCATCAAGGAGAAGAAGCATCAGATGCTGATGCGCGACCTCTCAGGTAAGGAGAAAGTGCGCGTCATGTTGGCGAAAGCGCTCTTCGGCGAGCCCGACAATCTGCTCCTCGACGAGCCTACCAACGACCTCGACCTTGATACCGTACAATGGCTCGAGCAGTATCTCTCGGAGTTCGAGCATACCGTACTTGTCGTCTCACACGACCGCCACTTCCTCGATGCTGTCTGCACGCATACCGTCGACATCGATTTCGGCAAGGTGACCCTCTTCGCGGGCAACTACAGCTTCTGGTACGAATCCAGCCAGCTCGCCCTGCGTCAGGCTCAGAACCAGAAGGCCAAGGCCGAGGAGAAACGCAAGGAGTTGGAGGAGTTCATCCGCCGCTTCAGCGCGAATGTGGCTAAGTCCAAGCAGACTACTTCTCGCAAGAAGATGCTCGAGAAGCTTAATGTCGACGAGATTCAGCCCTCGACCCGCAAGTACCCGGGTATTATCTTCACGATGGACCGCGAGCCGGGCAACCAAATCCTTGAGGTCGAAGGCTTGAAGGCTGTAGCCGAGGACGGTACCGTACTCTTCGACAACGTCTCGTTCAACATCGAGAAGGGGCAGAAGACCGTCTTCCTCAGTCACGACCCGCGTGCTATGACTGCTCTCTTCGAGATCATCAACGGCAACCGCGAGGCGCAGGCAGGCACCTACAAGTGGGGACTCACCATCACCACAGCCTACTTGCCGCTCGACAACACCGAGTTCTTCAAGAGCGACAAGAACCTGGTCGACTGGCTGATGCAGTATGGCGAGGGGAATGAGGTCTTCATGAAAGGTTACCTCGGCCGTATGCTCTTCTCGGGCGAAGAGGTGCTCAAGAAGGTCAACGTCCTCTCGGGCGGCGAGCGCATGCGTTGCATGATAGCCCGCATGCAACTGAAGAACGCCAACTGCCTCATCCTCGACACGCCTACCAACCACCTCGACCTCGAGAGCATTCAGGCCTTCAACAACAACCTGAAGCTCTACAAGGGCAACATCATTTTCGCTTCGCACGACCATGAGTTCATACAGACGGTAGCCAACCGCATCATCGAACTGACGCCCAACGGCACCATCGACAAGCTCATGGACTACGACGACTACATCAGCGACGACCGCATCCGCGAGCTCAAGGAGAAGATGTACGGCGATCGTGAGGACTGATGCCCGCCACCTAAGGCCCTTTACGGCTAAGTGAAGAGGCCTTCAGCCCGATTCCTTCGCGGGTATTTTGATGTATATGGCAGCCGCCTGATGAGAGATAGTCTTCCTCACGGGCGGTTGTTCGCTTTTTAGGAATTGCAATATTTGCTCAAGGACTATCGGCGGATGGCAGCAGAGAGCCTTTCGTAAGAGGCGGCCTTGTAGAGAAGAAGTATTCTACACTCAGAGCGTTTCAGCGTTTCAGCGTTTCAGTTTGATTAAGGGGGGTGTTATATTTCAATTCCCTCTTTTTATGATGTATAGCTAATTAATAATTAATTGATTATATATATAATAGGCGAAAAGATACACTCCTCAACCACTAGCTGAAACGCTGAAACGCTTTGGCTTTGTTGTACTTTCTAAGAGGCTTAATATCAATGGTTTACAAATTTGGCGAGCATCTATTTCCCAACGATTAACGGGTTAGGATAGGCAAAAAGGCATCAAAAAACGGCACTGAAACGGCTAAAACGCGTTCGAATGGCTTGATTCGATGATTTTTTCCCTCTTTATCGTCGATATATGCGTTCAGAATGAAAGCACTTGGACTTCATTCCGTAAGGTTTTTGAGTCCCAAAAGCCCTATCGGAACTCCACAAGCGGCACTATAAAGCGCCAATTGAAGCCTTCGTGAAACAGGTTCAGAGCCCTACTTTGCCATCGTTCCGATTCTTTGAGCCGCGATATGCTCCTTCCTATACAGCTTTTGTTTAATTATATATAAAAAGGTGTGTGTTCGTGCACGGCTTTTCGGCAAACATTATATCTTTGCATCAAAATTGAATGAGTATGATGAGAAAATCATTCGGCATCGCATTCGTTGCTTTGTCT
>CADCOX010000311.1 GCA_902803195.1 uncultured Bacteroidales bacterium | reverse complement strand
GCGACGCTCCGTGGCCTCGGACGACAACCGGACAACGTCGCGAGTGTCGGGTACCCAATCGCCTTTGGCATCCTTGCGGACAGGCGTGCCGTCGGACGTCACATGATAGTGGAAGGCTTCGTCGCCGCGCAGGCTGATGGTGAGCACGGTGCCGTCGCTGTTGCGAACGGTGCGCGAGTCGCGGCGAGCGGGGACGGCCTGTACGCCTACGCTTAGCAGAGCGGCAATTGCCCAAATGAACAGTTTCTTCATAAACCTTTATCTGTAGTTTCCTAAGCTTGGTTGATTGAATAATTGAGTCTAATTTCGTTGAGGGGTCTGAACTATAGGAGGCTGACATCCTTAGCGCACGAGGAGCTTTCGGCCATCGCGAATATAGATGCCAGCTGGCAGGTGAGCGGCGTCGCGTCGACGGCCAGCAAGGTCGTATAGGGGCGTGACATCGGCTTTCGTCAGCTCAGGAGCGGCAATGCCCACCGTGGGGTCGTAGTCGTTGCCGTAGTAGAGTGTGACGCTTTGGTCGGCGTGCTCGGTGATGGCGTGCAGGTCCTTGTTCATGAAACCCGACTTGCTGAAAACGGTAGCGGCGGGCGTAGTAGTGCTCGTGAGCGCATCGTTACGACACTCGTTGCCGTCAGCATCGGTGTAGATGTAGGGATAGAGGTTTCCACCCCATGTGATGATAAACTCGTCGGGCGTAGCGTCAAGGCGGGAGGTGCCGATATAACGGTTGTTGGCCGCGATGATGGTCATGCGCTGGTGGATGCTATCGGTGTTGACGGCATTGCGATTCCAAGCCACTGCGTCGTAGTCGACGTGCGTCACCTGTAGGCCGTGACCCATTTGACAGATGCCGCCATCCCACCCTACCTCCTGGCGGTTCTCGATGATGTAATACTCGTCGGGGTTCTCGTCGTTGACGATGCGGTAGCCAGTGCCGCCTGCGGCGATGGGCTGCAGCGTCAGGCTCTGCCACGACGTCAGTTCGGGAATCTGCTTCCATCCCATGAACTCGCGCTCATAGGCTGTGTAGGCGCACGGACGGAAGCCGTTCTGCCCATAGCAGCCGTAGTCCATCAGGCTCCAGAGGTCCATGCCAAAGGCCTTATAGCTGGTGTCATAAAGGTCGGGCAGGCCCAAGGCGTGCGAGAGTTCGTGACACATGACGCCGATGCCGTCGGACTCCGTGCCGATCATCTTGCGATTCTTCGTGATGGCTCGCCGCTCGCTGCAGCAGGCGCTGGTGGCGAAACGGATGCCGTTGATGGTGACGCCGGAACTCGATTCCTTAGGCCAGAGCGTATTCTCGATGTAAGAACTGTTCTCGCCACAACCGGCAAAAATGAAGAACACCATGTCAACGTAGGTCTGGCTGGCGGTGCTGCGCCCGCGGTTGTCGAAGTCGGCCCACGAACCCTCGTAGACATCCGTGGCCTTACGGACGGCATCGGTGCGGAACTGGCTGTAGCGGACGTCCTTGCCAGTGCTGCTGTTGGCGCCATAGTAGACCTCGGGGTTATCAAGTGTGACAGGACCTATGATGACGAACTCGGGTGTGAACTGGCCATCGCTCTGGTCGGAGAAGTAGTCGCGGATGGAGCCGTAGCTGCCGTGCTCGCGGTAGGGCTGGCCATCGCGCGTGCCGTTGCAGTAGAGGTCGTAGTAGCGACGAATTTCATCGTCGGTCGAGCCTACGGTGAATACTGAGTCTGTGAAGTTGACCAACACGACAGGCACCTTAGGACTGCCCTTGGCGGGCAGCGGAGCAGAAGCTTGCGAGCCCACGCGTCGAGGGGCACGCTGCAGGGCCGTCGCCCGTCGAGTCTGAGCCAGTCGACGCTCATCGCTGCTGCTGCGCTCGGTGAGTTCGAAGAGTCCGTCGGTACGTTCCTGAACGACAACGCCATCATCAGTCTGCCACCATGAGTGGTGCTCGTCGCCCACGATGGTTGCCCACACGGTACGTCCGTCCACCAGTTGTACCTGCGCCCGATGACGCACCACCGGCACCGCACTCACGTAAGCGCTCACCAACGCAAGCACCACGAGGACCATCTTCCTCAGTCCCAGGCTATACTTTCTCTTATCCATGCTAAGCTATTCTTGTTCTTGATTATGCAATTATTGTTTATTGTTCCTTATTCAAACATTTGTTGTCAATGCATTTCCTTGTATCTAGTCCTTGCTTTTTATGTGAATACAGCGTAAGTGCACTTCCTTATATATTAAAAAGCGCGCAAATTTAAGGCTTTTCATTCAGCTGAGCAAAGATTTTAACTGAAAAAACCTAAACAGCCTCCTTTCCTACCATTTTTTTGCCCAAAAGTTTGGTCGCTCTCCCGCCACTCCCTATCTTTGGGCCGCAAATCGCGCTTCTCAGCGTTTTTCGCCCGCGCTCTGCCATCGCGCCCCAACACCCCTCGGCCACCGCGTTACGCGTTCTTCGCCGCCTACTTGCGATAGCGTCCCGCTATTTCGTCGAAGGGGTATTCCTCACCTTCACCCTCCATTCCCTATGATTGTCTATCCCAACGCCAAAATCAACCTCGGCCTCAACATCATCGAGCGCCGTCCCGACGGCTACCACAACATCGAGACCGTCTTCTACCCCATCCCCCTCCAGGACGCCCTTGAGGTTCGCGAGACCGACAGCTTCCGCTTCCGCCTTGCCGGCACACAACTCGACTGCCCCGCCGGCGACAACCTCGTCATCCGCGCCCTTCGCATGATCGAACAGGACCACACCCTCCCCGAGCTCGACATCTTCCTCTACAAGCACATTCCCTCCGGCGCTGGCCTCGGAGGAGGCTCATCTGACGCGGCTTTCATGATGCGTCTCCTCAACGAGCGCTTCCACCTCGGCATCAGCGACGACGAGCTTAAGCGATGCCTCGCCACCCTCGGTGCCGACTGCGCTTTCTTCGTCGAGAACCGGCCCGTGTTGGCCACCGGCATCGGCGACCTGATGACACCCATTGACCTCGATCTCAAGGGCTGGACCTTGGTCCTCGTCAAGCCTGACGTCGAGGTCTCCACTCGCGATGCCTACGCCGCCATCACCCCTCGGCAACCCGACACGCCCATTAGCGAGGTCATCAAGCGGCCCATCGAAGAATGGCAAGACCTGCTCGTCAACGACTTCGAGGCCAGCGTATTCCCACGCTACCCCGAGATAGCCGCCACGCGCGACCGCCTGCTCGATCTCGGCGCCACCTACGCCGCTATGTCGGGCTCGGGCTCATCTGTCTACGGCCTCTTCCGCCAGCCGCTCGAAGCCGTAGACGAGAAGTTCGCTGGCATGTTCGTCCGTCAAAGAGAACTTTGAGCGTTAGAAGTTGAAAGATTCTTCGCAAGCGAAGCGGCAAAGCGAGCGGCAAAGTTCTTCGAAGTGTCGAAGCGAGCAAGCTCGAGCGATTCAAACTCGCAGTCGCTCGAAGAAGCGACAAAACCGAGCGGAAAGATTGAAAAAACAAGCGGGCTTTGCACTAAGTTTGCAAAGTCCGCTTGTTCTTTTTCTCCCCTTCCCTTCTCCTCGTCTACCCTCACTAATGGTAGGAGGCTGTGATGTTTTTTACAAATCATG
>CADCOX010000310.1 GCA_902803195.1 uncultured Bacteroidales bacterium | reverse complement strand
TCTCAACCTTGCCCCGTCACGGAATATAATTCTCCGGATGTTTACCTTTGAAGTCCTTGAAGTAGTCGCGAATCTCTTTCATCTGAGCCTCCACATCGCCGTTAGGCATGATGACGCGTGTGCAGACGATGCGTTTTTTGCCATAGTCAAGGCCATAGAGCAGAATGGGGATTTCTGCTTTTTGGGCGATGTAATAGAAACCTCGCTTCCATTCCGCTACGGGCTTGCGTGTGCCCTCAGGTGTGATGCATAAACCGAAAGTCTCTCGCTCGCGTGCCAGTTCTGCCAGTTGGTCAGTCAAGCTCGTGTGCTTCTTGCGCTCTACGGGAATACCTCCCATACGGCGAAACAGAGGTCCAAGCGGCCAGAAAAACCATTCTTTCTTCATCATGAACTCGCAACGGAAGCCCTCGGCACGACTATAGAGTTGCCCCATTAAGAAATCCCAGTTGCTCGTGTGCGGAGCCAGAGCGATGACATACTTCTTGGGTAGCGCTACCGTCATCTCGGTACGCCATCCCATCCATCGGTAAAGAATCAACTGAAATAACTTTCTCATGGGCAATTGTGCATTCAGAATAATTGACAGATATGATCCACAATCTCGTTGGTGCTTACGGTCAGATCTTCCTCAATCTGTTGGAAGAAACGATTGACCTGCTGCTTATCCACGTGGTTCAAGCGGTTGGTGAAGTCGCCTTGCATCAACAGTATACTCTCAGCGATGTTGGCGATGTCCTCTTGAGGAATGTTCGGATTGCTCTGTTGGGCTGCCATCAGCTCAATCATGAGGTCGGCGCACATCTTGGTGATAGCCTTCTTTAAATCTCTTCTCTTTGCCATAATCGTTGTCCTTTAATGAAATACGCCGCTAATATACAACTTTTTCTGAACCGCTACAAACATTTTATAAACTTTTAACGTTTAAAGTCGTTTTTAATGGAAATAGGGACGAGAATTAGGAATATATTAAGAGTTAAGAATGAAGAGTCAAAAGCTAAACTGTCATTTCATTATAACCTTTGTTCTCGTTGCTGTTTTTGTTAACGTTTTTCAAGTTTGAAACGTTGCTATAACTGGACGCCCGTCTCCGTTATCGTTCCCGTTGTCGTTCCCGTTCCCGTTAAATCATCTAAGCCATAAATCGACGAGGAAATAGACGCCGAGGCCTGCCAACCAACCTACGAGCACCTTCGGCATGATGTGCCGTACATACCACGCGATGCTGACGTCCTCAGCTTTCATGAGCGCATAGCCGCACACGTTGCCAATTGGCAGCAGACAGCCTCCGATACAACCGCTGTAGATGACCAGATGCCAATACTGTCCGTTCTCGAGGAATGCTTCGGCGTAGTTCGGGTCGAGGGTGGGGGAGAGCGCAGCTATGCTGTCGGCCACAGGATAGATATTGATGGAGGTCAGCACGAGTGCGATGTTATCAAGTACGGCACTTATGGCGCCCATAGCGATACTCATGATGTAAATGTTGTGAATCCATTCGTCGCACCACGTCGAAATAGAATGCATCACACCCGTCTCGATGAGAAGAGCTACGCAAAGAAACACGCCAACGAAGTACATAATCGTCTGCAGACTGGCGAACTGAAAGCGTTGACTCTCAGTAGTATCCACGGGCTGATCGCTATGAATACGATGGTGGTTCATCAGTTCGTGGAGCACCCATAGCACGCCGAGCACACAAAGGGCACCTAAAAACGGAGGCAGCAAAGTGATGCGATGGAACGTGGGCACGAACCAAAGACCTCCGAGCCCCACGATGAGCAGCACCACGCGTTGCCAGAGAGGAAGCACGTTGTCATCGCCACGATAGAGGGCTGTCGGTCTGACCAGATCGATATGCTCGGGCATCGACATCGTTATCAGAAAAGTAGGAATGGCTGTTGCTACGAGCGAAGGCAGGATTAATGCCGCCGAGAAGTTGGTCGGCGTGACGGCACCTTTTCCCCATACGACCAACGATGTCACGTCGCCGATGACCGAGAACGCTCCACCGCAATTCGCCGCGATGACGATGGCCGCTCCTATCCACATGCGCCAACGTGTTTGGGCGACGACCTGACGCATGATGACGAGCATCAGCACCATCGTCGTCAAGTTGTCTAAGTTGGCAGAAATCAGCAAGGTAAAGCCCACCAATACCCATGTGACGCGTCGACTACTGCGCCAGCGTGCCAGTCCGCGGATGAAGTCGAAGCAGCCGTCGGACTGCAATACGGAAGCTATATTCATGGTGGCCAACAGATAGAGTACAATCGAGCAGAATGACAGGGCGTAGCGGCTGAATACGTGGCTGGCGATGAACTGCTTCGTCAGTAAGGATGAGGTAGGACTGCCACCAGCATATTCGGCGAAGTCCGAGCCGTGCATGCGAAGGACGAAATCCGTTCCTGTACACATGAAGAGAACCCAACCTACGACTGCCGCAAACAATGCGATGGTAGCCTTGTTGATGTGCGTGATGTGTTCGTTGGCTATCAGGACGTAGCTAAACAAAATCAGGCAGAGGATGGCAATAGTCATTTTTGTAATCGATTATCTGTTGTCTATTAACGCTTGACTTCCCGAAGGCGTCTTTTATCCGTCTTCGCGTGGGCAAAGATACGTTTTTTCGTTCAAAACAACGCACTTTTCAATCCGAAAAATCACTTTTTCGCCCATAAATTTGCATATTTCCGCTTCTTGACCTACCTTTGCAGCACTTTTCCAAGAGCTGTGAGCCCCTGCCAATATATGGTATGCTCTTAGAAGTAATTTATGCGATAGTAGCTCAGTTGGTAGAGCATTGGCTTCCCAAGCCGAGGGTCGCGGGTTCGAGTCCCGTCTATCGCTCAAGTTGACAACAGGAACCACCATGAGAGCGAATGCCATCGCCTTGTGTGTGGTTTTTTGATTGCATTTACTGCATATACATTTACCTCATTTCCTTTTGAGCGCGTTCCATCTCTCTCTTGTGCATGTTCCGCGTTTACATATATTTCATAAACTACTAACTCATTTATCTCAAATTGATTCTTTCATAGCACTATGACCCTGCCCGCTAAGCGATTGTTCGCCACTCTTCTCGCATCGTTCCTGCTCGCCTCTAATGTCAAGGCGCAGACCGATTGCACGTCGTCCATTCTTAACCCCAACTTCGATGGCCTTTCCTTTGCCGGATGGCAACAGCAGGGGATGAAGCTGCAGACCAATTCGGCCTTTACGCTCAAGGACGGCTATGCGTATGCCGAGCAATGGGTGGCGAGTCCGAATACGTTGCCCGATCTGTATATTCAGCAGAAGTTGACAGGCCTTGCCAATGGGCGGTACAAACTGACGGTAGCCGCTCATCACACCCAAGATAGTCAGGCTGCTGACGGCGGCTCCATTTTTGCAGATTGGAAGGAGACTCAGGTGACGACAGCAGCCGATTATGAACTGACCTTCGACGTCCTCACAGGTGAAGTCATGATAGGCTTTCGCGCGACCAACTCCGCTGCCAATTGGATGGGTTGTGACAACTGGCGTCTGACGCTCATCGGTACAAATGTTTCTTATTTCCGCGAAGGCCTTTCGTCGCTCG
>CADCOX010000309.1 GCA_902803195.1 uncultured Bacteroidales bacterium | reverse complement strand
CCATCCTCGGTGAGACGGGCGCAGGCAAGACTACGCTCATCCGCTTGATACTCGCCCTCTTGAAACCCGATAAAGGCGAAGTTCTCATCTATCGTACGGCTGCCGATGCGATGCCCGTCAGTCCTCGCACGCGCTGCAATCTCGTCTATGTGCCGCAGGGCAATTCGCTCTTCAGCGGGACGCTTCGCTGGAATCTTCAGATGGGCAAGCCCGATGCCACCGAGGCCGAGATGCAGGAGGCGCTCGACCTCGCTTGTGCCGATTTTGTGGCGACCCTGCCCGACGGCCTCGACACGCGCATCGGCGAGGGTGGGGCAGGCCTCTCCGAGGGGCAGGCTCAGCGCATCGCTATCGCACGTGCCCTCTTGCGACAAGGTTCTATCCTGCTACTCGATGAGGCTACAAGTGCGCTCGATCAAGCTACTGAACGCCAATTGTTGCAGAACCTACTCCAGCATCACCAGCAACTCGCGGTCAAGCCGACACTCATTTTTATCACCCATCGCCCGGCTGTCGTCGAGCATTGCGAACAGGTGATAACGCTCGCTAAACTCAAATGATTCATTCCCTTCTGCGTTTTCTCAAGAATTGGACGCTGCCCGTGGCCATCGTTGTGGGGACGACCCTCTACTTGCTCTTCGCCTTCACGCCAGCGCTGGCCCCTGCCGCCGACGTCCTCGGTCCCATCTTGGAGCAGTTGCTGCCGGTGTCCATCTTTGCGACGCTCTTCATCACTTTCTCGAAGGTCGATTTCCACTTGATGCGCCTGCGCTCTTGGCATGTCGTCATCATCTTTGTTCAGCTGTTGCTCGTAGGTATTATCGTCGGTGCGGTCTATGCCCTCGAGGGTCGCGGCATCCAGTCGGCCTACGGCATCAAACTGCTGTTGGAGGCTATCCTCGTCTGTGTGATAGCGCCTTGTGCTTCAGCTTCGCCTGTGGTGACGGCCAAACTCGGAGGTGACCTCACGCAGATGACGACCTTCGTCCTTCTCTCATCGGTGGTGACCTCCGTCTTGATTCCCGCTGTTTTTCCCTTGATAGAACCGCATGCAGGCGCCACCTTCGTTGTCGCTTTCATGGCCATCCTGCGTCGCTTGGCTGCCGTCTTGTTATTGCCTCTTGTGCTTGGCGCAATTGTTCGCCATTGGGTGCGACCGCTCTATCGGTGGTTCATGCAAACCCCCGACCTCGGTTTCTATTGTTGGGCTTTCTCGTTGTCCATTACCACCGGCATCACTGCCAAGAACATCGTCCATAGTCAGGCCGCTGCACTCATGCTCGGCGCTATCGCTTTTTGTACGCTATTGACCTCGCTCTTGCAATTCCGCATTGGTCGGCTCGTAGGCCGCCATTTTGGTGAACCGGTCTGCACGGGACAGGCTATGTTTCAGAAAAATACGGGGTTAGCCATTTGGATAGCCTATGTCTATCTGACGCCTATCGCCAGCATAGGTGCAGGTTGCTACGTACTTTGGCAGAACATCATCAACTCCTACGAACTCTGGCAGCACCGACAAAGCGGCGCTCCAGCCCCTGGCACAGCAGCAGCAACCACAGCAGCGCAAAGAAACACACACCCGTGACTGCATTGTCGATGCCAAGTGGCGCAAACGGCACGCAGGCCAAAGCAAAGGCCAAACTGTAGGCGATCAGTCGTTGGCGTCGCAGCACGCGCCACAAGTCGGCGCGCCCCCATGACGTCGTCGTCATCCAGAGCGTCAGCCCCACCGCCACAACGAAGACCTTCGTGTCCCACAACGTACCCAGCACCACCGCCGTGCGGTTGGTCAGCGCCAGCAAATCAGGACGAAGGTCGGGCAAGTGATTGCGGGTGACGAACTGCAACACCGTTCCCACTAACCAACCCGCCACCATCGGCCAGCAGGCCAGACGGAAGAACTCGTTGCGCCGCTGCCAAGCCAGCATAAGGAAGGCCAGGCACAGCGGCAGTGTGATGCCGTCGTGTGTGAAACTGCAGAAAATGCCCATCAGCAACATCAGTGCGTAAGCGCGTCGGAAGTCCTTGCGGCTAATGCGCTTGTACTGCGTGAGGAAGAAAGGGACGATGCATTGCGAGCACAACTCGATTATTGCATCCTCGTCGCGCGAGAAGAAGAGGTGCGATCCAGGGGCGAACAGCAGAATGAAGGCTGCCGTTACCATCAGATCCAACGCCGAGCGGTCGGTACCCACGAAACGGGCTACCAACCACACCAGCAACGTGAATAGTGCTGCAGTGGCTGGAATGATGAAGCGCGGGTCCCAGACGTAGCCGCCAGCCTTGGGCACAATGGCCAGCATCAGCGATACGAAAAGGAAAATGACGAGATAAGTGAGTGTTCGCATAGGATTTCGGCCGCAAAGATACGGCTTTTTTCGAATACGCCGAAAAGAAAGACAAAAAACTTGCAGCAATCGCTCTCGGATTGAATGGCGACGAGCTGGAGTACAAACGAATGCCATTCTTGTAACAACTCAACAGGCTTACAGCGAATTTCATGACCTACGAAAAAGCGAGCCCTCGCAATCACTGCGAAGGCCCGCTGTCAAACAAACTTATGAGGAAACGAATTCTACACAATTCCTTGAGCCATCATGGCCTTGGCTACTTTCATGAAGCCTGCCACGTTAGCGCCCTTGACATAGTTGACATAGCCATCGGCTTCGGTGCCGTACTTGACACAGTTGTCGTGGATGTTCTCCATGATCCAGAGCAGTTTCTTGTCGACCTCCTCGGCGCTCCAGCTGAGGCGCTCGGAGTTCTGCGACATCTCCAGTCCGCTGACGCTTACGCCGCCTGCGTTGCTGGCCTTACCCGGTGAGTAGAGGATCTTAGCCTCCTGGAACACGCGGATAGCCTCGGGCGTAGAAGGCATGTTAGCACCTTCGGCAACGGCAATCACGCCATTGGCAACCAGGGCTTTGGCGGCTTCTTCGTTGAGCTCGTTCTGCGTAGCGCAGGGGCAAGCGATATCAGCCTTCTCGAACCAGGGCTTGGCGCCGTCGCCGACGTACTTGGCTGTGGGATATTCTTCGACGTACTCGCGAATGCGTCCGCGGTAGACGTTCTTCAGTTCCATGATATAGTCGAGCTTGGCGCGGTCGATGCCATCGGGGTCGTAGATGTAGCCATCGCTATCGCTCATGGTCATGACCTTACCGCCCAACTGCAGCACTTTCTCTGCGCAGTACTGGGCAACATTACCGGCACCAGAGATGAGCACGCGCTTGCCTTCGATGGTCTCACCCTTCGTACGCAGCATGGCGCGCAGGAAGTAGACGTTGCCGTAACCTGTTGCTTCGGGACGAATCAGCGAACCGCCGAACTCAAGGCCCTTGCCAGTGAGCACGCCGCTGAACTCGCGTGTGAGTTTCTTGTACATACCGAACATGTAACCCACTTCGCGGCCGCCGACACCGATGTCACCTGCGGGAACGTCCACGTCGGGACCGATGTGGCGCGTCAGCTCCAGCATGAAAGCCTGGCAGAAGCGCATCACTTCGGCGTTGCTCTTGCCGCGGGGCGAGAAGTCGCTACCGCCTTTGCCGCCGCCCATGGGCAGGGTGGTGAGGGAGTTCTTGAACGTCTGTTCGAACGCCAGGAACTTCAGGAT
>CADCOX010000308.1 GCA_902803195.1 uncultured Bacteroidales bacterium | reverse complement strand
TTGCAACGTCAAACGACAGAAATGCTAAGACCTAATTAACTTCTTAAAGAAACCATAAACTTATAAACTATCAAACTCACCATGAAGATTGAAACAATCATGACCAACCTGGAGGCCAAACATCCAGGAGAACAAGAGTATCTGCAAGCCGTGCGCGAAGTGCTCATGAGTATTGAAGAAGTTTATAATCAGCACCCTGAGTTCGAGCGTGCGAAGCTCATCGAACGGCTGGTGGAACCTGAGCGCATCATCACTTTCCGAGTGCCCTGGGTCGACGACAAGGGGGAGGTGCAGGTGAACCTCGGCTACCGCGTGCAGTTCAACAGCGCTATTGGCCCGTACAAGGGCGGTCTGCGCTTCCACGCCAGCGTGAACCTCTCCATCCTAAAGTTCCTCGGTTTCGAGCAGACCTTCAAGAACGCTCTGACGACCCTTCCAATGGGTGGCGGCAAGAGCGGTTCGGATTTCAGCCCCCGCGGCAAGAGCGATGCCGAGATCATGCGTTTCTGCCAGGCTTTCATGAGCGAGCTGTTCCGCTACATCGGTCCTGAGGTGGACGTGCCTGCAGGCGACATCGGTGTCGGCGCCCGCGAAATCGGTTACCTCTTCGGCCAGTACAAGAAGCTGACGCGCGACTGGAGCGGCGTGCTCACCGGCAAGGGTCTGGAGTACGGCGGCTCGCTCGTACGTCCTGAGGCTACGGGCTTCGGCGGCCTCTACTTCGTCAACGAGATGCTGAACACGCACGGCAAGGACATCAAGGGCAAGACCGTGGCCATCTCCGGCTTCGGTAATGTCGCTTGGGGCGCCGCCACGAAGGCCACCCAGCTCGGTGCCAAGGTGGTCACCATCAGCGGTCCCGACGGCTACATCTATGACCCGGCCGGCATCAGCGGCGAGAAGATCGACTACATGCTCGAGCTCCGTGCCAGCGGCAACGACATCTGCGCTCCCTACGCCGACGAGTTCCCCGGCTCGCAGTTCTTCCCGAACAAGAAGCCTTGGGAGGTCAAGTGCGACATCGCCCTGCCTTGCGCCACGCAGAACGAGCTCAACGGCGAGGACGCCAAGCAGCTCATCGCCAATGGCGTACAATGCGTGGGCGAAATCTCCAACATGGGTTGCACGCCCGAAGCCATCGACGCTTTCATCGAGGCCAAGATGATCTTCGCTCCCGGCAAGGCCGTGAACGCAGGCGGCGTCGCCACCAGCGGCTTGGAGATGAGCCAGAACGCGATGCACATCAGTTGGAGCGCCCAGGAGGTCGACCAGCGTCTGCACGGCATCATGCATGCCATCCACGCCCAGTGCGTCAAGTATGGCACCGAGCCCGACGGCTATGTCAACTACGTGAAGGGCGCTAACATCGCCGGCTTCATGAAGGTGGCCAAAGCCATGATGGCTCAGGGCATCGTCTAATGGGCCCGGCCTTCGGGCCAAGGCTTTAACGCATCAACAGCGGCTTTGCCATGGGGCAAGGCCGCTGTTGCTTTTGGGGGAGGACAGAGGTTGACTCGGCGACAAAATCGCCGAGCGCTATCGGGGGAAGGGAGGAAGAAGGGGGGAAAGCGGGGGACGAGCGGGGGACTCGAGGGAGGGCGGCCGAGCGGAGGACGCGGAGGGGCGGCCGAGCGCTATCGAGAGAAGGGAGCCGCGAGGGGCCGAGCGCCAACCAATAACAAAAAGCGAAAGATCAGCTATAGTTTATAGTAGGCGCGGGCTTGTATCTCGGCCCAGACGCGGGGGGCGAGGCCGGCGCCAGCATAGGCGGGGTCATGGGCGATGGCCTCACGGATCTGCGTGGACGAGATGTCGAGCAAGGGCGTTGCGACGAGCTGCACGCCCGGGGGCAACGCGGCTTCGTCGAGGGCGTAGCCGGGACGAGGATAGACCAGCAGGCGATGATGACGGAGTATCTCGTCGGGCTTATGCCAATGGTTGAAGTCGAGCCAGTTGTCGGCGCCTACGACAAGGACGAACTCACGCTCAAGGTAAGCCTCACGGAGCGCAGAGAGCGTATCGACCATGTATGAGGGTCGCGGCAAGCCAAACTCGAAGTCGCTCACCCGCAGCCCTTTCTTGCGCCCCACAGCCAGGCGGGCCAAACGCAGGCGGGCACGGTCATCGAGCAGACCCGTGGCGGGCTTAAGCGGGTTCTGAGGGGAGACCATGAACCATAGTTCGTCGACCAGCCCTCTGCGCACAAGCCATCGACCAAGCGCCAAATGGCCTTGATGGATGGGATTGAAACTGCCGCCGTAGACTGCTGTCGTCAACATCAGTGAGTCACTTCTTGACCGCCTGGGTCAACAATGCGATTGTTATGCTGATTGGCGGATTTTTGTTCTTCCGTCTCGGGCTCGTCCCTGTCGCAAGCGACGAAGGAGGACGCCAGAGGCAAAAGCAAGATAATAAACAAAAGACGTTTCATAATGTCGTTATTGATGATTCGGGGTGAGGGGGAGTTGGGAGGGGGAGGTCGGAGGAGGGAAGAGGGAAATTCGGCGACTAAATCGCCGAACGCTATCGAAAGGGCGGGGCGCTCAGCAAGCACCGGTGTTTGGGAGTCGGAGCTTAAATCTTTAAATCCTTAAATCCTTAAATCCTCAAATCCTTAAATCCTCAAGTCCTTTAATCCTTAAATCCTTAAATCCCTAAATCCTTAAATCCTTAAATCCTTAAATCCTTAAATCCTTAAATCTTGAAGTTCTTCAAGAATCCCGAGACGATGTCGTAGGCTTCGGCCTTGGCGGTCTCGAGGTCATCGTTGACGAGGACGCGGTCGAAGCGATCGGCGAAGGTGAGCTCGTAGTCGGCACGGGCGAGGCGTTGCTCGATGACCTCAGGCGTGTCAGTGCCACGGCCTTCCAGGCGGCGACGCAGTTCGTCGATGCTGGGGGGCTGGATGAAGAGGCTGAGGGCCCGATCGCCGAAGTACTTCTTCAGGTTGACGCCGCCGTGGACATCGACGTCGAAGACCAGGTTCTGACCTGCCGCCAGCTGTTTCTCGACTTGAGCCTTCAGGGTGCCATAGTAGCGGTCCTCGTAGACCTCCTCGTATTCGATGAAATCATCGGCCGCGATATGCTCGCGAAACTGCTCGGGCGAGAGGAAGATGTACTCTACGCCATCGCGCTCCTCGCCTCGCGGGGCACGGGTAGTGGCAGAGATGGAGAACGCCAATCGCAGTTCCTCGTGAGGCATAAGGCTATTGATGATTGTGGACTTGCCACTCCCACTGGGAGCCGAGACGATGATGGCGGCGCCTCCCCCCTGCCCCTCCCTTGCAAGGCAGGGAACAGGATGATTTTGGCTATTGTTATCTTTCTGCATATATTCCATTTTTGTGAGTTTCATTCTTGAAAGGTAGCCACTCCCTCCCTAAAGAGAGGGCGAGCGGAGGGTCTTACATTACATTTAAGACCTGTTCCTTAATCTGTTCGAGCTCGTCCTTCATGCGCACGACGATGTTCTGCATCTCGGCGATATTGGACTTGCTGCCCGTGGTGTTGATCTCGCGTCCCATCTCCTGAGCGATGAAACCGAGTTTCTTGCCTTGTCCATGTCCGGAGGCCATCGTCTCGCGGAAATAGCGGAGGTGATTGCTGAGGCGCTGCTTCTCTTCGTTGATGTCGAGTTTCTCGATGTAGTAGATCATCTCCTGCTCGAGACGGTTGCGGTCGACCTGCACCTCAGGGATGGAGTTGAGGCCGTCGATGATGCGGCTGCGTATCTTCTCGACGCGAGCCTGCTCGAAAGGCTCAATCTGCGCGAGCAAGGCCTCGATATTGTCTACTTTCTCTGTGAACTTACGCTCGAGGGCGGCTCCCTCCTGACGACGGAAGTCCATGAGCGCACTGATGGCTTGCTCGGCTACGGAGCGCGCTACGGCCCATTCGTCGTCACTCAGCTCAACGACTTCGGTGCGAGAGAGGACGTCGGGCAGGCGCAGGAGCGTAGGCAGCCAATGCTCCTCGGGGTCTTCGAGGTCGAAGTCGTCGATAATCGAACGAATCTGCTCGACATAGGAACCGAGGATAGTACGATTAATGGGCACGGCGACACCGGCGTCGTCGCGCTCGATGTAGAGGCTGAAGTCTACTTTTCCGCGCTCCAGCGACTGAGCGATCATGCTGCGCAGCTCCATCTCCTTCTCGCGGTAGATGGGTGCTATACGCGTCTGCAGGTCAAGTGCTTTGCTATTGACCGACTTGATTTCTGCCGTTATTTTCTTGCCACGGAAGTCGGCAGATGCCTTGCCGTAGCCCGTCATGGAGAGGATCATGGGAAGTGGAGAGGTTGAGAAGTTGAAATATTGAAACGTTGAAAGGTTCTTCAAACTCGCTGTCGCTAGAAGAAGCGGCAAAGCCGAGCGGAAATATTGAGAAGTTGAGTAGATTTGGGTGCAAAGATACTGAAAAAGTTTAAAGATTGAGGCCTAAAGCCTAAAGATTTTGCGAATAGAGGTCGAAAAGACTATTTTTTCAGGTCGCCAACAGCAATTTGGTATTCATGCCAAAGGGCATCGACGGTGCAGGGACGGCCTAAAGCGTAGGTCAGAGCAGCATCCCACGACCAGGGAACGACCTCGAGGCAGGAACGGTTGATCTTGCGAATGAAATCTTTGTCCTTGGTACGCCGAATCCAATCGAAGAAATAACCGATATGACGATAGCCATTGGTGTAGCTGCCCCCGCGCGGACGATCGGCCTCGCCATGGAAACCACCGCAAGCCACGCGCACGGCATCGGCCGTACCCTCGATGAGTTGCCAGACGATGGGATTCTGACCGTAGGCGCCAATGCCCTGCGGCTCGAGTTGGAAAGCGTGCGTGAGCTCGTGCAGCAGCACGCCTCGCGTCTCGAAGTCCACGCGGGCGGTGTCATTGTTGACGAACGACTTCTCGACGTGGCGCGTGCTATAGAAGATCTCGACGAAACCGCCGCCACCGCCTTTGGCCGAGATGCCGGGATCGTCCTTGAGGATATACCGCAGGCGATGGAGCTGGGGAATGCTATCTTCGGGTGTGAAATAGAGACACTTCATCACTTCACGTGCGACGCGGCGGATGTAAGCGTCGGGGTCGGAGATAAGGCGATGGTAGATGTCGGAGCCCTGACTCTGAGGAGCCTGATCGACAAAAGCGATCTGGTCGAGGTGCTTGTCCCAAAGCGGCTCGCCGTCGGAGGACGGGCCGGTAAGCGAGTAGGGCTTATCGTCGGCACTCAAGCCCCTGCGCGTGTTGGGCTTACTGCCCATCTCGAACTCGATCACGCAGCCCTCGGTCAGTTGCTTATGGGTGAGGTACAGGCGACTATAGGGCTGCCCGTTCACCTTGACGCTACGGACGTAGCAGTTGCGGTCGCTCACCTTCGGCGCCTTGACGATGACATGCCGGCCATTAGGCAGCGACACATCGGCATAAGGCAGATAAGGCGCGCCGAGCACATACTGGTCTGTGCCAGGGCAGACGGGATAGAAGCCAAGGGCAGAGAAGATGAACCAGGCAGACATCTGACCGCAGTCGTCGTTGCCGCCGAGGCCGCGGATGTCGTTGCGATACATCCTATTCATGATGACGCGCAACCACTGCTGAGTCTTCCAGGGCTGCGACGTCCAAGCATAGAGATAGGGCACGTGATGACTGGGTTCATTGCCGTGGACATATCCGCCAAGGAGACAGTCGGCGGTGATGTCCTCGTTGTCGGCATAATACTTCTCGGGCAGGTGCATCGTGAAAAGCTGGTCGAGCCGCTCGAGGAAGACTTTCTCGCCGCCCATAGCGTTGACGAGGCCAAAGACATCTTGCGGCACGTGGAACGAGAAATTCCAGGAATTGCCCTCGATGAAACCCTCGCCGTAGGTCTGCAGCGGGTCCATAGGCGTCTTGAAGCGACCGTCGGCATAGCGAGGCGTGGCAAAGCCGGTAGCGGGGTCGAAGGTGTTGCGATAGTTGCGGGAGCGCGCCTTGAAGTCGTTGGCCATCTGCTTGTCGCCCAACACGTTGGCGGCTGCGTAGACGGCGAAGTCGTCGTAGGCATACTCCAGCGTATTGGAGGCCGCCGTCGCGTCGCGGTCGAAAGGCGCATAGCCGCGCCTCTGATAGGCCGCCAGGCCAGGGAAGCGCAACCAGGTGGCCGTGGTTTTCAAGGCATCGAGCACCGCGTTACGGTCCAAGGCTGCGCCCTTGACCACCGCATCGGCGACGACGCTGACGGCGTGATAACCTGTCATGCACCACCCTTCGTTACCCATCAGACTCCATACGGGCAAGATATGATTGGCGCTCTGCTGCTGATGGGCAAGCATCGAACGGACCATGTCGGTATTGCGGTCGGGCTGGATGAGGCCCAACAGGGGATGCAGGGCACGGTAAGTGTCCCAGAGCGAGAAGACGGTATAGTTCTGGAAACCATCGGCCGCATGGACGGCTCCGTCGACACCGCGATAGTTGCCGTCGACGTCGGCGTAGACCGAAGGATTGATCATCGCGTGATAGAGCGAGGTATACAGCATCGTCTTCTGGTCCTCGGTGCCCTCGGCCTTAATGGTCGAGAGTTCCCGTTGCCAGGCGGCCTTCGTCTCCATGCAGATTTGCTCAAACGACTTGCCCTCGGCCTCGGCCTTCAGGTTCTTGAGTGCGCCTTCGACGGAAACGGCCGAGAGGGCCACCTTGACCACCAAGGGCTCGCGAACGCTGGCGTCGAAATCGAAGTAAGCCACAACGGAACGTCCGCCCATGTCGGGGAAATCGCGATGTCGGTTCAGTTTGCCCCAGAAACCCGTGTAAGGCTCAGGTCGGCGGTCGGCATAGCCGTAGGTCTTTACCGCTCGCGAGAAGGTGATGGCGAAATACGTGTAATTGCAGCGAGCCCATCCCTCGGTGATGCGGTAGCCTGTGAGGAGCGTGTCGCTCTCGACGCGCAGGCTGCTCCAAAGCGTCTTGCCTTCGTAGTTGTAGATGCCATGCGTCAGGTCGACGATAAGGCGCTGAGCCTCAGCGCCCTCGGGGAAGCTATAGCGATGAACGCCCACACGGGTGGAGGCCGTCAGCTGAGCGCGCACGCCATTGTCGGCGAGCGTCACTTCGTAGTAGCCGGGACTGGCCTGCTCCGTCTCATGACGGAAACGCTGGCGATAGCCGCTGTCGGGATTGTCGCGGGTGCCCGGATTCAGTTGCAGGGGTCCCGTCTGCGGCATCACGAGGATGTCGCCCAAGTCGCTATGGCCCGTTCCGCTGAGGTGAGTGTGGCTGAAGCCGACGATTGTGGGATCGTCGTAGCGATAGCCGGCGCAGTAGCCATAGACGTCACCTTGGTAGTGCCCATCGACGTTATGAGGGATAGTATCGGTGTCGGGGCTGAGCTGGACCGCTCCAAAAGGAGCGCATGCGCCGGGGAAGGTATGGCCCATGCCAGCCGTTCCAATAAAAGGATTGACATACTCAAGGGCGGTCTTGGCCACACGGGCAGTCTTAGGCTTCGTCGCCAACGCAAAAGATGGGGTTGCCAGACACGTCAGCACAAACAAGAACGCTAACGCCTGACAAGAGGGATTCTTCATCTTCATGTTTTTAGGTTTAAAAGTGGTGCTTCACACGACTTTTTCGCATTTTCAGGCGCAAAGTTACGCTTTTATGTCGGTCTCGAAGGTCAAAGTAACGTTATTTTTTCCTAAACCTTCGAAAATGACAATTGTTTTTCGTACCTTTGCACGCAAAATATTGGAAAATGGCTTGTATTTTACATATCGAGACGAGCACGAAGGTCTGCTCGGTGGCTGTCACAGAGGACGCGCATGTCATCTTTGAGCAGTCCGACCCCGAGGGTCCCAATCACGCTACCAAGTGCGGTGTCTTCGTCGACGAGGCTTTGAGTTTTGCCGAGAGTCACGCCATCCCTCTCGACGCTGTAGCCGTCTCTGAAGGCCCGGGCAGCTACACGGGCTTGCGCATCGGCGTATCGATGGCGAAGGGCGTTGCCTACGGCCGCGGCGTCCCCCTTGTGGCGGTGCCCACGTTGGAGTTGCTGTGCGTGCCGTTGTTGCTTTATCGCGACGACATCCCCGACGAGGCGCTCTTCGTCCCGATGATTGACGCTCGACGAATGGAGGTCTACGCCGCCGTCTACGACCGCGCCCTACACGCGCTCCGACCCGTGCAGGCCGATATCGTACAGGCCGACACCTACAACGAATGGCTCGACCGTGCGCCCGTCTACTTCTTCGGTGACGGCGCGGCAAAATGCAAGGATGTCATCAAGCATCCTAACGCTCACTTCATCGAAGGCGTGCAACCGCTGGCCAAGCACATGTATCCACTCGCGGCGCGCGCGCTCTCGCGCAATGAGACCGTCGACGTCGCTTACTTCGAGCCTTTCTACCTCAAGGATTTCGTCGCCACTAAGCCGAAGGACCTCTTACACACAACGAATGAATAAACGCCTAACGACTATACGCAACGGGCTGAGCGAATATACGCAACGGGCTGAGCGTATAGTACGCAAAGGGCTGAGCGAATATACGCAAAGGGCTGAGCGTATAGTACGCAAAGGGCTGAGCGTATAGTACGCAAAGGGCTGAGCGAATATACGCAACGGGCTGAGCGTATAGTACGCAAAAGGCGTAGCGAATATACGCAAAAGGCGTAGCGAATATACGATAAACAATTAACGACATAAATGTATGACGTACAACACTCAACGCGAGAAAATGATCCTGCCCGAGTACGGCCGGACCATCCAGGAGATGGTGGACATCTGCTTGCAGATTGAAGACCGCAACAAACGGCAGCTGTGCGCAGAGACGATCATCGAGATCATGATGACCATGAATCCCAATCTTCGTCAGCAGCCTGATTATGAGCACAAGCTATGGGATCAGCTGGCCATCCTCTCCGACTACAAACTCGACATCGACTACCCCTACGAAGTCATTAAGCGCGAGGAGATGGACGCTAAACCCAAGCCCCTCAAATATCCGATGCAACGCATTCGATTCCGCCACTACGGTCACCTCACCGAGGCTTTCATGAAGGAGCTCAAGGAGATGCCCGAAGGTCCCGAGCGCCAGCGCCTGACAGAGATGATGGCCAACTACATGAAGCGCAGCCTCTACAACTGGAACCGCGACGCGATGGACGAGCGCAAGGTAGCGGCCGACGTCGACTACTACACTGAGGGCAATGTCAGCGTACCCGAAGGGATGCGCTACGCTTCCGTCAGCAACGGCCACCTGCCCGGCAGCAATGCCAGCAAGAAGAGACGCAGAAAGTAAATGCTCGCGGAACGGCGAACGACAACATCTCACGAGGAACGACATTTTTTGAACGACGAAGAAAGAGACGAAAGAAAGCAATGAGTCTATTCAAGATTGAAGGAGGACACCGCCTTGCAGGCGAGATTACGCCGCAAGGAGCCAAGAACGAGGCCTTGCAGGTACTATGTGCCGTGCTGCTCACCGACGAACCCGTCCACATCACCAATGTGCCGGATATCGTCGACGTGAACAACCAGATTGAGTTGCTCCGCAAGATTGGCGTCAAGATTCAGAAGAACGGCAAAGGCGATTTCACGTTCCAGGCCGACTGCGTTGATGTGAACTATCTGCAGAGCGACGAGTTCCTTGGCCGCAGCGCCAAGCTGCGCGGCAGCATCATGTTCATGGGACCTCTGCTCACTCGCTACGGGCGGGCGATGGTCTCGAAGCCCGGTGGCGACAAGATCGGCCGCCGACGCGTCGACACGCATTTCCTAGGAATGGAACGACTCGGCGCTCGCTTCCGCTATGACGCCGAGCGCTTTGTCTTCGACATCACGGCCGACCGCCTCAAAGGTGCCTATATGCTCCTTGACGAAGCCTCCATCACCGGCACGGCCAATATCATCATGGCTGCCGTGCTGGCGGAGGGTACGACAACCATCTACAACGCAGCTTGCGAGCCTTACATCCAGCAGCTCTGCCGCATGCTCAACCGCATGGGAGCACGCATCGAAGGCATCGCCTCCAACCTGCTCACCATCAACGGCGTAGAGAGCCTGCACGGCACCGAGCACCGCATCCTGCCCGATATGATTGAAGTCGGCTCCTTCATCGGCATGGCCGCCATGTGCGGAGATGGCATCCGCATCAAGGACGTGAGCTACGATGACCTCGGAATCATCCCCTATACCTTCCGCCGACTCGGCATCTCAGTACAGCGTCAGGCCGACGACATCTACATTCCCTGCCACGAGCACTACGAGATCGAATCGTTCATCGACGGCTCTTTCATGACCTTCAGCGATGCGCCTTGGCCAGGACTGACACCCGACTTGCTGAGCGTCTTGCTCGTCGTCTCCACTCAGGCCAAGGGGTCGGTGCTCATCCATCAGAAGATGTTCGAGAGCCGATTGTTCTTCGTCGACAAACTGATTGACATGGGCGCGCAAATCATCTTGTGCGACCCGCATCGCGCCGTCGTCGTGGGTCACGACCATCAGATACGCTTGCGCGGCGGTCGCATGACATCGCCCGACATCCGTGCCGGCATCGCCCTCCTCATCGCCGCCATGAGTGCCGAAGGGACGAGCACAATCAGCAATATCGAGCAGATCGACCGCGGCTACGAGGACATCGAAAAGCGCTTCAATGCGCTCGGCGCTCGCATCACGAGAATCAACGAATGAGTGATTTCAACGTTGACGAAAACGAAAGCTTTTTCAATGTTGACGAAAACGAAAGCTTTTTCAATGTTGACGAAAACGGGCGCTCGATGGCGAAGCGACTCTGGAGAACGATAAGTTAAACGAAAAAGGAATGATCAAAGACGAAGACGTATATCAAATAGGAACGCTCACGCGCACGCACGGCGTACGCGGGGAAGTAGCCTTTCAGTTCACCGACGATGTCTGGGATCGCGTGGAGGCCGACTACCTCTTCCTTCGCCTCGACGGACTGCTCGTGCCTTTCTTCCTCGAGGAATGGCGGTTCCGTTCCGATACGACGGCGCTACTCAAGTTCGAAGATGTCGACGACGCCAATGCAGCGGCCCGACTCATCGGAGCCGAGGTCTACTTCCCCAAGGATCTCACGCCCTCCGAGGTCGACGAGGAGGACTTGACTTGGCAGATGTTTACGGGCTTTGAGGTCTGGAACAGCTGCTATCCCGCCTCCCCTCAGAAAGGCGAAGCGGCCGCTGAGTCTTTTCTCGGTACCGTCAGTGCCGTCTTTGATCAAACGGCCAACATCCTATTGGAGGTGCGCACACCCGAAGGCCGCAGCATTCTCATCCCCGGTCATGAGGATTTCGTCCTGCGTGCCGACCACCGCGAACGTCGTCTGTATGTCAGCGTGCCCGATGACCTGCTAAACCTTAACAGCTAAGTATGCTGCGATTCCATCGCAACGAACAAATCCCATATATGCGACAAGAACAACGAAAGAAACAAATAGCTATCCTCGGCAGTACAGGCAGCATTGGCACTCAGGCCCTGCAAGTCATTGCCGAACATCCCGACCGCTTCGAGGCTCGCATCCTCACGGCCAACAACCGATGGGAACTGCTGGCCCAACAGGCTCGCCAGTTCAAGCCCGCCGCTGTTGTCATCGCCAACGAAGACCACTACCCTACCCTCCGCCAGGCTCTTTCCGACCTGCCCATCGCCGTCTATGCAGGTGCCGATGCGCTCTGCCAGGTTGTCGAGTCGGCTGAAGTCGACATGGTCTTGACGGCCATGGTAGGATTTGCAGGTCTGCCTCCGACCATCGCTGCCATCCGCGCGGGCAAACCCATCGCGCTGGCCAACAAGGAGACAATGGTAGTCGCTGGCGAACTCATCAATGGTCTTTGTCGTGAGCACGGAGTGCCCATCCTGCCCGTCGACAGCGAGCATTCGGCCATCTTCCAAAGCCTGATGGGAGAAGTCTCGCCCATTGACAAGATTATCCTCACCGCCTCGGGAGGCCCCTTCCGCACTTTCACGCGCGAACAGCTGGCCGATGTCACGCCCGCTATGGCCCTACGCCATCCCAATTGGGACATGGGTGCCAAGATTACCATCGACTCGGCTTCGATGATGAACAAAGGCTTCGAGGTCATCGAAGCCAAATGGTTGTTCAATGTCGAACCCGAACGCATTCAGGTCGTTGTCCATCCGCAAAGCGTTGTCCATTCGGCCGTGCAGTTTGCCGACGGAGCCGTCAAAGCGCAACTCGGCGTTCCCGACATGCGCGTGCCCATCCAGCTGGCGTTCTCTTTCCCTGAGCGTCTGCAGAGCTCCTTCGAGCGGCTGGACTGGTTCTCGATGCACGACTTGACTTTCGAACGCCCCGACACCGAACGCTTCCGCTGCCTCGCCTTGGCTTACGAAGCCCTTCACCAAGGCGGCAACGCCCCTTGTATCGTCAATGCCGCCAACGAGATTGTCAATCGCGCTTTCCTCGAAGAGCGATGCGCGTTCCTTGAGATGCCGGCCATCATCGAACGCACGCTGCAGCAAACCTCTTTCATCAAGCAACCGACCTACGAGGACTATCTGGCCACTGACGCCGAAGCAAGGCGGATTGCGGCCTCACTCCTCTCGCCTCAATAATCATTCTCGAAATAACGGGATAAAGAAGTTCGAAATATCGAAAT
>CADCOX010000307.1 GCA_902803195.1 uncultured Bacteroidales bacterium | reverse complement strand
GACGGCGTTGCTGGAGCTGAATTCAATGGCTGCGGTGCGAGCATAGCCTGTGTTGGGTGCCACGTAGAGATGTACGACAGCGGTGTCAGCAGGGTTGGGGTTGAAGATGTCGGCAGAGCCAGGGATGTATTCTGTGTTGATGTACTTCACCCAGTCGCAATCGGAAGGTATTGTGGCGTAAGCGCCGCTGCCCTTGTATGCGAGTTTGACATCGATGAAGCCGCCCTCTACGCTTATATTCGGCTCGGGCGTGACAATCTTGAGCAATGACTTTTCGATGGCGATGACTGTGACGTCAGTCATCTCAATCTTGCCGTTATAGTTGAGCTTGGGACCTTCGACGGTGATGATGTCGCCAATCTCGAAGCCCCATCCGTTGGCTCCGCTGATGGGCCAGTTGCCCTTTTTGCCTTCCTTGTCAAATGTGCCATAGATGTAGACGGTGCCCGTCTCGTCTGCGATGTCGTAGTTACCATATTGGTTGTCGGGGTCGGATACCACTTGTGCTCTCACACGCATGGTCTTGCCGTCGGGGGCTGCAGCCACATCGGCGCAGGTGGCATCGGTTGCTTCCAGCGAGCCCTGCCGCACCTTGATGTACTGGCGGTGGCCATTCATCTCGATACAGACTTCTGCCTCACGTCCGGCCTCGGTGGCATCGGCGTGCAGGGTAAGTGTGCTCTGGCCTGCGGGGCCGGAGAACTTGTCGGCGGTGAGCCATTCGGGGCTGTTGGGCAGTGGGGTGTAGGTGGTGTCGCGTGTGCCGTCGTCGTTCCTGGTGATTTTCTGATAGAGGCCGAACAGTTCCCAAGCGTCGGCAGCTTGTACCGTTACAGTGACGTCGCCGCCCTCGACAGGCAGGCTGACGAAGGACTTGTCGACAGAGATGTCTGTGAACGTGCCTAAAGCCTCGTCGTCAGAGCATCCCACGACAAGCAGCGCGGCCAAGGCCATACTGAAAATATGTTTGAGTTTCATAATGGAATCGGATTATGAATAGTGAAAAGATGAATTAGTTGAAGATGTAGCGGATACCGATGCTTGCGTACCAGCACTGTCCGATGTTACCCTTGAAGGGGACGTAGGTCTTGATGTCGGAGCCAACGGCCTTGGGGGTAGAGAAGACGGGGTAGCCTTGAGCGTCGGTCGACTCGTACTTGAGGATGCGTCCTTCGTTGAGGGCGGGGTTCATGTACTTGCTGACGCCCCATGAGGAGTTGAAGAGGTTCATGACGTTCTTGATGTCGAAGCCCAACTGCAGGGTGTTCTTGGTCTTGCCGGCACGGACGGTGAAGTCGTGCTTGTAGCCGATGTCGACGCGGTGCACCCAGGGGCTGTAGACGCTATAGGCCTCGGCGTATTCGCCCTGATGGTTCTTGAGGTAGGAGTCGTTGTGGACGTAGTTCATGAAGCGCTCTTGGTCGGCGGCAGAGGTGAAGCGGAACTGTCCGCTCTCGACCTCGGCATCGGTGGGAACGTAGAGGGCGTCGTAGGCATAGCCGTCGCCGTTCATGTCGTTGGCCATCATATAAGAATAGTTGTAGCCTCCGCGCCATGTCTCGTAGAAGAGGCTGTAGTGGTTGCCGCTGCGGTCGTGTACAGTGGCATTGGCGATGAAGCGGTCGGGAGTGACGTTGTAGGCATTGTGGAGCTTCAGGTTGTTGGGACCAGCCACAGCAGGAACGTAGGTGAAGGCGCTCTCAGCGTTGGAGCCGGGCATACTGGTGAGCTCTTTGCGCACGGTGTGTGTGTAGGCTGCCATGAGGCTGATCCAGTCGGCGGGAGTGGCGTTGAGGGTGATGTTGGCCATCCAGTGGTAACCCTTGTGTGTGTTGGTGAGCACGAATGCCTTGTTGCCCGTGCGGAAGTCGGTTGGGAAGATGGGGCGGTTGTCGGCTCCATTCCAGCGTGCGTAGCCTTCGGCAGGCAGCATGCTCCAGTCGCTCATGGTGGTGGCGTTGAGCGTCTTCTCGAAGAGGCCTTCAACACTCACGGTGAAGGGGAAGCTGACGGGCAGCTGATAGTCGAGGGCGAGTGATGTCTTCCACACTTGTGGCATCTTGAAGTGGTCGTCGACAGCCGAGATGCTGGAGGGCGCGGTGCCGTCCTCGGGGCGTACGGTCTGTGGGAATCCCATCTCGAGGAGCTTGTTCTGGAGGGCTGCGATGCTAGCATGGCCGTTGGCATCGGTGACAAGTCCTCCGGCGAACTGGCTCATGACCTCGCCCATATCGGAGTACTTGGCTCGCACGTCGGCGGGCAGGTTGTTGTACTTGGTGGAAGGACCGAGTTGTGCCTGGTATTGCACGAGACCGCCGTTGGTCGGCATATTGGTGAAGAACACGAGGGGCAGACGTCCACTGAACAAGCCTGTGCCGCCGCGCATCTTGAGACTCTTGTTGCCGAAGACATCCCATGTGAAGCCTACGCGCGGGGAGAAGATAATGTTGGAGTTGGGCCATTTGCCGGTGTCGATGTTACGCAGCTTGCCGTCTTGGTCGTAGTAGTCGAGGGCCTTGATGGCGGCATTGGTCATGAGGTCGCTATTGTTGAAGAACAGGCCGTCGATGCGCAGTCCGTAGGTGAGCTTGAAGCGGTCGGTGATGTTCCAGTCGTCCTGACCATAGACGCCGAGTTTGTTGTAGCGGACACGTGCTGCAGGATTGCTCTCGCCGTCGTAGCCATAGGTGAGGCAGACGACCTCAGGCGTGGCGCCGTTCATGAAATCCTCGACGCTGCCATAGCGGTAGTAGCCGGTACCGTTGCGCATATACTGGTTGTCGTCCATCTGGTATTCGTAGCTGAGGCCAGCCATGATCTTGTGGGGACCGAGGTAGTAGTTGATATCGTCCTTGATGTTCAACGAAGTGGAGTGTACGGCGTTGTTCCAAGTGAAGAGCTCGTAACCCAGCGACATGTACTGGATGTTGTTGCCCGAGCCGTCCTGGATGTCGATGAACGGGAACTCAGATGAATTGCTCGAACGGATGTCGTCCTTCTTGGCGAAGGCTACAAGGAACTGGTTGGACAGGTTGTCGGCCAGGCGGCTGTTCAAATCGAGAGAGGCAGAGTGGACGATGTTGTCCATGCCATACATCGAATTGGCGAAGGCCATGGAATACTGCGACATACGGCTGTAGGGCGAGCGTGTGCCGCCGTCCATGGACGAGGCATTGGGCGATACCCAATAGTTGTTCTTCGTATAGTTGTAGCGGGCTGCCAGATGGTGGCGGTCGGTGATGTTGTAGTCAATGCGAGCCAGTAGCTTATAGTTGCTCTGGTCGGCAGGGAAGTTCTTGTAGGAGCCTGTGTTGTAGCCGTATTTCTGACTTGCGAAGTCTGACACACGCTGCATGTCGGTCTCTGTTGTGCGCGAGATGAAGTTGTCGGCATCGGCGACGCCGTCGGTCGAAGCACGCCAGCGGTTGACGACGGTGGGCGTCTTGATCATCTCACCATTGACGAAGAAGAAGAGCTTGTCCTTGATGATGGGACCTCCGAGGGTGAAGCCGTAAGTGGTGGTGCGGTCCTTGTCGCGAGCGGTGGCGATCTGCTCGTGGTCGACGGCGCTACCGCGCATGTTCTCGTTGCGGTGGTAGATGTAGGCCGACCCCTTGAACGTGTTGGTACCGCTCTTGGTGACGGCATTCACGCCGCCTCCGATGAAGTTGGTCTGGCGCACGTCGTAGGGCGAGATGACGACTTGCAGTTCCTCGATGGCATCGATGGAGATGGGGTTACCGCCGCCGGGGAGGTTGGCCGAGAGTCCGAAGTCGTTGTTGAAGTTGGCACCATCGACGGTGAAGTTACCCATACGTCCGTCCGATCCGGCGAAGCTCATGCCGCTGCCGCCGTAGGGCGAGAGGCGTGTGATGTCGGTGATGGAGCGGCTGATGGTGGGCATGTTCATCAGTTGGTCGTTGCTGATGTTGGTGGAGGCACCTGTGCGCTCAGCCGAGAACTTCGATGCCTTCTCGGTGATGGTGACCTCTGCGAGCTCGTTGGCATTCTCAGAGAGCCATACGGCAAGGTTGTAGGTCTCGCCCAGGACGAGGTTGATGCCGTGCAGCGTCTTGGACTGGAAGCCGATGTACGACACCGTGACGACGTAGGGTCCGCCAGGGCGCATACCTTGGATGTTGAAACGTCCGTCGACGTTCGTGATGGCTTGGTAGCGCGTGCCCGAAGGCTCATGCACGACCAGAACGTTGGCGCCAATGACACTTTCGCCTTTCGCCGTGTCGATGGTCACCTTACCGCTCATGCCTGACGTTGTCACCTGAGCCACGGCACTGGTGCAAGCCAGCACCACAGCTGCAATCAGAAAGAATATTCGTTTCTGCATCATGTTGTGATAAGGGATTAATGATTAGAACTTGTGTATAAAGATGTGATTTGAAGTCGTCTATGGGCTCGTCTGAAGCCTCGGAAAGTGTGAATATATGTTTTCTCGGAGGCAAAGATACATAAAAGAGTTCAAACTTTTTGTGCTTTCCGAGATTATTTTTGAAAAAACGTTTACCTTTGTGCCCATAATCGTTGAACTACACGTGAATCTGATGTTGAATCCAGTCATGAATCCTATGAAGAATCCTATGATGAATCCTATGAAGAATCCTATTTTGAACCTAATGAAGAGCCCCCAGCTGACGAGGTTCGCTTGGTCGGCGCTGACGGTGTTGTGCCTGCTGATAGTCTTGTCCTGCACTTCCAAGGGTGAGCGCGACGGCGATGGAGTGGGGCATAAGCCTGCGTCGAAGGGACAGCCCTTCGAGATGGTCGTCATCATCCCCGAACAACTTTATGTGGGCGAGGTCAAGGACTCGCTGGACGAGGTGCTGCGCTGTTCCACGCCTGTGCTGCCGCAGCATGAGCCGCTGTTCCGCCTGAACATGGTGTGGAGCGACGGCAACCTGACGACGTGGCGGACGTTCCGCGAGCGTTTCGTCGTCGAATTGAATCGTCGTGCTGCACGTCCCGACATCGGCGTGGCCCGCAATGCGATAGCCATTCCGCAGTTGGAGGTGAGGGTCGTGGCACGTTCTACGCACGAGCTGGCCGTGCTGCTCGGACAGCAGAAGGAGCGTCTGCGCGACCTCTTCGTAGAGCACGAACTCGACTACATGGCTGACAACCTGCGGCGTAAGTACAGCCGTTCGACGGCCGAGGCGCTGCAGGCACTCGCCAATCACACCATCTGCGTGCCTCCCGGCTTGAAAGCCTCGAAGCATGCTAAAGATTTCCTGTGGACGGGCACGAACCTCAACGACCGCGACCAGAATTTCATCTTCTATACCTATCCGTGGGACGGCCGTCCGCTCTCGCCCGAGCAGTTCGTGGCCAAGCGCGACAGCGCACTCCGAACCAACATTCCGGGTTCGCGCCCCGACCAGTGGATGCAGACCTCGCGCTTGCCTGCAGCATCGGAATCCTCGACGTCGGATGAGGCGGCGTCTACACCCTCTGCCGAGGTTGGCACTGCGGTTTCCTCTGGCGCTTCCTCCACGGCTGAGCGTCCGCTCATCCTTGCGCGCACGCGTACCTTGAATGATTGTGTCGTCCAGGAGGTCCATGGGCTTTGGGAACTGCACAACGGAGCCCTCGGCGGCGCTTTCGTCTCGGTGGAGCGCATCGACACGGCAGCTCAGCTCGTCCTCGTGACCGAAGGCTTCATCTATTCTCCCCATTCGCCCAAGCGCAACATCATGCGTGAGATGGAAGCCGCCCTCCGCACGTTTGAATAAGGGGAAACGCTTCCAACTGCAGCAGGATGATTCTTGATATAGGTTAACGCAAGTGCACAAAATGCAACTTTCTGTGCAATTTGTTTGGGGCTTTCATACTTTTGCCTTACCTTTGCCGGCGATTTACAACAGATTCGTCAGAGAATCGCACAAATCGAAAAGATTATGAAGAAAACAAAACTCTTT
>CADCOX010000306.1 GCA_902803195.1 uncultured Bacteroidales bacterium | reverse complement strand
CGTTTGTGCGTGCGTCTTACGCCTTGCTTTGGGCAGTAGATAATGCCCCAACGGGTCTTTTCCATATCTTTGTCTGTTAATTCGTTATGCCATTATTTCGTCCTGGGCTGATGCCTTTATCCGTTGTTCATCATGCTGTGGATCTCGTCGACAATCTCATCTGTCGTGCGCGTGGCGTCTATCCAATGAATCCGCACGCCTCGCCGTTCCATACCGCGGAAGTAGGTCATCTGTCGTTTGGCAAATTGATGAATGGCAATCTCTAATTGGTTCGCCATCTCTTCGTAGCTGATCTGTCCGAGGATGTATTGGGTCAGGTGGCGGTACTCCAGGCCGTAGCTGATGAGGGATTCTGCCGTAACGCCGCTGTCCAGCAAGCGTCTGACTTCGTCGACCATCCCTTCGTCATCGAGGCGTCTGTGCAACCGTTCGGTAATGCGTTGTCGGCGCAGTTCGCGAGGGACGTCCAGCCCGATGGTGAGCGATGAGGGGGTAGGGTAGTCCTGCTGTCGGTCGAGGTCGTGCGAGCGGTAGTACTCTTCAATCTCGATGGCGCGAATGGCTCGTCGGGCAGTATCGACGTCGGTCGCGTTATGAAGACGTTTATACGTGGCGAGCATCGCGGTCAGTTCGGCTAATGACAACCCCTCGAGGTGTTGGCGAAGTTCTGCATTCACAGGCACTTCCACCAGATTGTAACCTCGGAGCACGCTTTCGATGTACAGACCTGTTCCGCCACAGAGGATGGGCTGATGACCACGTTGAAGGATAGCGTCGAAGGCATGGAAGAAGTCGTGTTGGAAATGGAATACGGAGTACTTGGTTCCGGCTTCGGCGATGTCAATCAGATGGTAGGGAATATGCAGAACGCTCTCACATCCCTCCTTACCGCCTTGCTTCAGCCCTTTCAGCACAACCTCATAGTCGGCTAGGTCTTTGCCAGTACCGATGTCCATCCCGCGGAATACCTGTCGCGAGTCTGCGCTAATGATCTCGGCCGCACATTCCAGTTCACCATCGGACTGGCAACCATCTTCTAATGGTTGCTTTTTGGCGTTCAAGTCCGTGGTTAACCGAGCCGCCAACTGCGTGGCTACGGCCGTCTTTCCGCAGGCTGTAGGGCCCAATATGGTGATTAACGTGCTCATTGCGGCAGCAAAGATAATAAAAAAGACCGTCCGATGAGCACCGGACGGTCAAAAATCGCATAATTTTAAGCTTATTTCAGCTCAGCGAGATACTTGATGGTGCGAACCATCTGGCTGGTGTAGCTGTTCTCGTTGTCGTACCAAGCAACAACCTGAACGAGCGAGTTGCCGTCACCAATCTTGCTGACCATGGTCTGGTTGGCGTCGAAGAGCGAACCAAACTTCATGCCGATGATGTCGCTGCTGACGAGCTTCTCCTCGGTGTAACCGAAGCTCTCGTTGGTAGCAGCCTTCATGGCAGCGTTGATGCCCTCAACAGTCACCTCACCCTTAACGACAGCGTGGAGGATGGTGGTGGAACCGGTGGGAGTCGGAACGCGCTGAGCAGCGCCGATGAGTTTGCCGTTGAGCTCGGGGATAACGAGACCGATAGCCTTGGCAGCACCCGTTGAGTTAGGAACGATGTTCTGGGCACCAGCACGTGCGCGCTGAACATCACCCTTGCGCTGAGGACCGTCGAGGATCATCTGGTCGCCGGTGTAAGCGTGAACGGTGGTCATGATACCGCTCTGGATGGGAGCGAAGTCGTTCAGAGCCTTCGTCATGGGAGCCAAGCAGTTGGTGGTGCAGCTAGCAGCGCTGATGACGGTGTCGGCGGGAGTCAGAGTGGTATGGTTCACATTGTAGACGATGGTGGGGAGGTCGTTGCCTGCGGGAGCAGAGATGACAACCTTCTTGGCGCCAGCGGTCAGGTGAGCAGAAGCCTTCTCCTTGGAGGTGTAGAAACCTGTGCACTCGAGAACGACGTCAACATCCAGCTTACCCCAAGGCAGCTCGGCAGCGTTGGGAATAGCGTAGATAGTGATCTTCTTACCATCGACGACGATGTAGTCCTCGCCTGCTTCTACGGTGTGCTTGTTCTCACCGAACTTGCCGCAGAAACCGCCCTGAGCGGTGTCATACTTCAGCAGGTGAGCCAGCATCTTGGGGCTGGTCAGGTCATTGATAGCGACTACCTCGTAGCCTTCAGCCTCGAACATCTGACGGAATGCGAGGCGACCGATACGGCCGAAGCCGTTGATTGCAACTTTTGTCATTTCTTTTTCTTTTTGGGTTTAAAAGTTGATTAAAAGAATTAGTATTGAAACTTAACGTTTACTATTGCGTATTACGTTTCGTGCGATGTGTGTCCGCCCCGCTAACCACAATTGCAGTATTCTGCACTCTTACAAGCCACGAAAAGTAGGCTCATGAGCGCCAAAATGAGGAAATTTAGGGGTCTGAATGACATTTTTTGTTGTTTTACGCGGCAAAAGTACAAAATTTGTTTTATATTTGCATCATCAAACCCCTAAAATAATATTAAATCATGGCAAATTTTATTCAAGAGTTTAAAGACTTCGCTATGCGAGGCAATGTAATGGACATGGCAGTCGGTGTTATCATCGGTGGTGCCTTTGGTAAAATTATCTCCTCGTTGGTTGACGACGTGCTCATGCCTGCTATCGGTATGCTCACCGGCAACGTAGATTTCACCAGCCTTGTTTGCAAGATTGGTGAGGGCGAGGGTGCAGCTGTGTTGAAGTACGGCCAGTTCATCCAGAACATCGTCGACTTCCTCATCGTGGCACTCTGCATCTTCTGCATCGTCAAGGCCATCAACGCAGCTTCCAAGAAGAAGGAAGAGCCCGCTCCCGAGGCTCCTGCAGGTCCCACTCAGGAAGAGCTCCTCGCTGAGATTCGCGACCTTCTCGCCAAGAAGTAATCTCATTCATCCTCGCGCGCGTACATTAATATAATGTTCAAGCGTCAAAACAGCCGTGCGGTTCGTCTGCACGGCTTTTTTGTAGGGAGTAGTCGCGGCTTTTTCGTTGGAAGTCTGCCTGGCTTTTTCGTTGGAAGTCTGCGGAAGTAAATAAAGGATCTAACCAAGGTTTACTCGGCGGCAGAATCAGCGAGCGCTATCCATCATCCTTGGATGGCTGCCATCATCACGTTGGCAGGCGGACGCTGGTTGCGCAGCTCGTCGGCCATGAAATCCATGTAAGGCGCTACGTGAGCGAAGAAACGGCGGTAGTCATTACATAGATAGTTCAGCCCTCGCGTGCCATCGACAGCCTGGGCGAAGCGATCCTTGGGGCAGCCTCCGTTGCAGGCAAACAACCAACGACAATCCTTACATTGTTGCGGGAGTGCATCGCGCTTGGCTTGGCCGAAAGCGTGTTGGCGATCGCCGTACATCATCGAGGCGATGGAGTCATGATGGATATTGCCCAGGCGGTATTCGGGGAACACGAAGTGGTCGCAGGCGTACACGTCGCCGTTGTGCTCGATCACGCCTGCATGCCCACACGTCGGGGCCATCGAGCAGACGCCAGGTGCTTCGCCGACCCAGCATGCTAACGTGCTGTCGAAGAGTTGTACGTACACCTTCCCGACGTCGTGCCTGACCCATTCGTCGAAGATGGCGATGACGAAGTTTGCGTACTGCCCTTGTCGCACGCTGAAGTCGGCCAAGTCGCCCTCGGCTTCATCGGCCATCGACGCTAGGTGTCGCCCGTCGGTATGCGACAGTATACGTTCCACGATTGGCGTGAACTGGATGTAGTGGCAATTGATTTCCTTGTAGAAATGGTAGACGTCGAGTGGATAGTCGGCGTTGAAGTCGTTCACCACGCCCATCGCATTCCATTCGACGCCATATTTCTCGAGCAACTCTATGCCTCGCATGACCTTGTGGAACGAGGGTTGTCCTCCTCGTGCGCGGCGGTACTCGTCGTGCAGCTCTTGTGGTCCGTCTATGCTGACGCCCACCAGCCAGTTGTTCTCCTTGAAGAAGCGGCACCACTCGTCGGTCAGCAACGTCCCGTTCGTCTGTATGCAGTTGTCTATCAGTCTGCCGCCGCTATATTGTCGTTGAAGCACAAGCGCTCGGCGGTAGAAACTGATAGGGCGCATCAACGGTTCGCCTCCGTGCCATGTGAAGAGCACCTGCGGCTGCGTCTGCGATTGGATGTATTGCTTGATGAACTCCTCCAGCGTTTGGTCGTTCATCAGAGAGCGTTGCTTCTGTTCGTTGGCGTAGAGATGTCCCTTCTCCAGGTAGTAGCAGTATTGGCACGCGAGATTGCATACGCTCCCGATGGGCTTCGTCATGACATATAGCGGT
>CADCOX010000305.1 GCA_902803195.1 uncultured Bacteroidales bacterium | reverse complement strand
GTACGGAACTTGTCGTACATCGGGACGTAGTCGAGCCAGAAGTCGGTCCATGGCATGAAGTTCTTGCCCCATGCGAGGGTGATGCTGAGCAGGGTAGCGATGGCGAGGGCCCATTTCATCGGGCCTTTGACGATGAAGAGGCCGAGGACGAAGAGGAAGAGCACGAAGGCGCCTACGTAGACCGGTCCGCTGGTGCCCGGCTGCTCGCCCCAGTATTGGCCGAGGCTCTGGTAGACGGGCATGAACGTCTGGTCGGCTTTCTTCATGGCTGTGCGGCTCTGGGTGAGCGGCACGGAGGCGCCGCCTTTGATGTTGGGGATGAGCAACGACCATGTCTCGCCGATGCCATAGCTCCAGGCAGTGATGTAGTCGCGCTCCAGGCCGCTGCTGGTCTGGTTCTGCGGGTCCTTGGTCTGCTGGGTGAGCTCGCTCTTGCCGCGCATCGACTCCTTGGAGTACTCCCACGTGTGGTAGAGGTTGGAGGCGTTGATGGCGATGCCGATGAGGCATCCGAGGGCGAAGGTAGCGGTGGCTTTCAGCCACTTCGTAAATGACGAATGACGAGTGACGAATGACGAATTTATTTTACTATCCGAAGAACCAGACGGGTTACTTTTATTCGTCATTCGTAATTCGTCATTCGTCATTTCAAAGAGGAACGCCAGCGCCATGAGCGCGATGACGAAGGCGAAGTAATAGCTCATCTGAACATGGTTCGACAGGATCTGCAGCGCCATGAACAGGGCGGTGACGATGAGGCCCCATCCGTAGCGGCCGCGATAGCAAAGGACCATACCGGCTATGGTGGGCGGGATGTAGGCGAGGGTGTAGAACTTCCAGATGTGGCCAGCACCTATAATAATAAAGTAATAGCTGGAGAAAGCCCAAAGAACGGCTCCGAGGGCTGCCATCCAAGCCTTGAAGTCGAAGGCGCGCAGCAGGATGTAGAAGCCAAGGAGCATCACGAACACGAGCACAACATAGTCGGGCAGCCACAGTTTGTAGACGCTCTCGACCTTGGTCAGCCGCTCGGTGGACGGGTAGGAGGGGGCAATTTGGTAGGTGGGCATACCCGAGAAGAGGACGTTGGTCCAACGGGTGCGCTCGCCATTGTGAGCCTTGCGATAGGCTTCCATCTCAGAGGCTGCGCCGGTGCCGCCGCTGTGGTCCTGCCCCGTCAGCACAAGCCCTTCGCTGACGGGCTTGATGAAGTAGGCGAACGACAGGGCGATGAAGAAGACGATGGCCAGGAGGTCGGGTAGGATAGAGGACAGAAAGCGGACTATCCCTCCGCCCTCTCCGTTAGGGAGGGAGCTGTTCGTACTGGACTGGTTGTTATTGCTCATGGCTGTTATGATATGAGATTGTTACGATGTGAATGAAAAACAAAAAGTGAGAAGCACTACTTGGCGAGCACTTCTCACTGCGTTTAGATTTCACTTCTTGAAAAGTGACCGCTCCCCTCCCTGACGGGAAGGGGTGGGGGTGGGTCTTTACTTACGCAGACCCAGAGCCTTGACGATAGCGCGATAGCGGTTAATGTCGCGAGACTTCAGGTAGTTGAGCAGGGCGCGACGCTTACCGACCAGACCGGTGAGGGCACGCTCGGTGCTGTGGTCCTTGCGGTTCTGCTTCATATGCTCCGTCAGATGAGCAATGCGATAGGTGAACAATGCAATTTGGCTCTCGGCGCTGCCCGTGTTGGTGGCGCCACCACCGAACTTCTCAAAAAGCTCGGCCTTCTTAGTTGAATCTAAGTACATAATTGTTTTTGATGATTGTGGGTTGTTGAAATTACATCCTTCAGGTGGAGGGCCGTCGTCATCAATCGTCGAGCGCCCACCCTCGAATGCACCCGTGTTTCGGGATTTTGCGGCTGCAAAGGTAAGCATAAATTCACAAAGAGGAGGCATAAAACAGTAATTATTTTAGCGCCGAACCGCATTTTTGTCCCTTTTTGACCCTTTCATGTTACCTTCAGATACAAAAAAAAGCGATTCAAGAGACATAAGTCGCAAATAATGCTTATCTTTGCACCGCATTTTTGTAATCGTAATACACATATAGATGAAACAAAATATCCGAAATATCGCCATCATTGCCCATGTAGACCATGGCAAGACGACGCTCGTCGACAAGATGCTGCTGGCGGGTAACCTCTTCCGCGAGAACCAGCAGACCGGCGAACTGATGCTGGACAACAACGAACTGGAGCGCGAGCGCGGCATCACCATCCTCTCGAAGAACGTAAGTATCAACTACAAAGATACGAAAATCAACATCATCGACACCCCGGGCCACTCCGACTTCGGCGGCGAGGTGGAACGCGTGCTCAATATGGCAGACGGCTGCCTGCTGCTGGTGGATGCCTTCGAGGGGCCGATGCCTCAGACGCGTTTCGTGCTGCAGAAAGCCCTGCAGATTGGGCTGAAGCCCATTGTGGTCATCAATAAGGTAGACAAACCCAACTGCCGCCCCGAGGAGGTTTATGAGATGGTGTTTGACCTCATGTGTGAACTCGATGCTACGGAGGACCAGCTGGACTTCCCCGTCATCTACGGCTCTGCCAAGCAGGGCTGGATGGGCGAGGACTGGCAGACGCCTACCGACAACATCTTCTACCTCCTCGACCAGATCCTGGAGCATATCCCCGCCCCCGAGCAGCTGGAGGGTACGCCGCAGATGCTCATCACCTCGCTCGACTATTCGACCTACACCGGCCGTATCGCCGTGGGACGCGTCCACCGGGGCACCCTTCGCGAGGGCATGCCCATCACCATCGTCCATCGCGACGGCGCCAAGGAACGCACGAAAATCAAGGAACTCCACACGTTCACGGGCATGGGGCATCAGAAGACCGATGCCGTCTCGAGCGGTGACATCTGTGCCATCATCGGACTGCCGGCCTTCGAGATAGGCGATACCATCTGCGATGCCGAGGAGCCCGAGGCACTGCCCACCATCAGCATCGACGAACCGACGATGTCGATGCTCTTCACCATTAACGACTCGCCGTTCTTCGGCAAGGAAGGGCGCTGGTGCACCAGCCGTCACATCCACGAACGCCTGCAGAAGGAGCTGGAGAAGAACCTGGCCCTGCGCGTGGATATTCCCGAGGGCTACAACGACCGTTGGGTGGTCAGCGGACGCGGAGTGCTCCACCTGAGCGTGCTCATCGAGACGATGCGTCGCGAGGGCTATGAACTGCAGGTCGGTCAGCCGCAGGTCATCTACAAGGAAATCAATGGTGAGCGCTGCGAGCCTATCGAGGAACTGACCATCAATGTCCCTGAGGAGTTCGCCTCCAAGATGATTGACATGGTCACGCGGCGCAAGGGCGAGATGACCAGCATGGATGCGCAAGGCGACCGCGTGAACATCGAGTTCAACATCCCCTCGCGAGGCATCATCGGACTGCGCACAAATGTCCTCACCGCCAGTCAGGGCGAAGCCATCATGGCCCATCGCTACAAGGAATACCAACCCTACAAGGGCGAGATTGTGCGCCGCACCTCCGGCTCTATGATTGCCCTCGAGAGCGGAACAGCCTTCGCCTATGCCATCAACAACCTGCAGGATCGCGGCAAGTTCTTCATCGAACCGCAGACCGAGGTCTATGCCGGACAGGTGGTCGGCGAGCACATCCACGAGAATGACCTCGTCGTCAATGTGACGAAGAACAAGCAACTCACCAATATGCGTGCCAGCGGAAGCGATGAGAAGGCTCGCATCATCCCTGCCACCCTCCTCTCGCTCGAGGAAGCACTTGAGTACATCAAGGAGGACGAGTACGTGGAGGTGACGCCCAAGAGCATGCGCATGCGAAAGATCATCCTCGACCATCTGGAGCGCAAACGCGCTAATAGAGAGTAGATGGCTACTTGCGACAGCGAAAAGTGAAAGAGCGAAAAGTGAACAATAAGAGTCGCTTTTGCCTCTTCACTCTCACGGCATTCTCAACAGCACAGCATAGGTAACTTTTATTTTTCACTTTTCACTTTTCACTTTTCACTCTTTTAGGTAACTTTTATTTTTCACTTTTCACTTTTCATTTTTCACTTTAAAGCATGGACTTAACAGGAAGAAGAGAAAGCTCTAATGTCGACGATCGCCGTCGCATGAGTGGCGCGACGAAGGCCGGTATCGGCGGCCTCGCAGGTGTTATCATCGCTTGTCTGATGGCTTGGCTGACAGGCGGGAATGTATTCCAGGCCTTCCAGCAGGCCGGTGGTCTCGAAGCCATCACTAACCAAAATGTCTCGACCAGCGAACAGCAGCAGCGTGAGTTCACCGAGGAGGAGCAGCAACTGGCCCTCTTCGCTTCGCAAGTGCTGGCCAGCACTGAGGACGTCTGGGCTGATGTGTTCAAGAAGCAGTTGGGCAAGACCTATATCCCGCCTCGTATGGTGCTCTACACGGGTAGTGTCCAGACGGGTTGCGGCGCAGGCAATGCTGCCGTGGGTCCCTTCTACTGCTCGGCCGACCAAGCCCTTTACATCGACCTCTCGTTCTTCACCTCGATGAAGAGCCAGCTGGGTGCCGATGGCGACTTCGCCTACGCCTATGTCATCGCTCATGAGGTCGGTCACCACGTCCAGCATCTGCTTGGAACCCTCAACAGCGCTCACGCTCAGATGGCCAAGATGAGTGAGGCCTCTGCCAACAAGGTCAGCGTCCGCATCGAGCTTCAAGCTGATTTCTATGCTGGCGTTTGGGGGCATCACGAAGGTAAGACCTTCGGTTCGCTCGACGATGGCGACCTCATGGAGGCCATCAACTGCGCCAAGGTCATTGGTGACAACTACCTCCAAGAGAAGGCTCGCGGCTACTCACAGCCCGAATCCTTCACTCACGGCACCAGTGCACAGCGCATGAAATGGCTCAAACTCGGCTTGCAGACGGGCGACATGAGCCGCGGCGACACCTTCAGCATCAGCGAGAGCCAGCTATAGAAAGCCCCTCTCTAACTCCCCCCGTGGGGGGGAGGACTCTCCCCAAGCTATAGAAGCTATAGAAGCTATAGAAGCTATAGAAGCTATAGAAACTATAGAAGCTATAGAGGGCTATAGAGGCTGGACGACATACTGCTATTAACCATTCCCTCGCTATCCTTAGGGAGGGAAGGGATTTTATAATGAATTAACAATCTGCGAATAATAATGAAAGAAAACAACCAGCTTAATGGCGACTGTGCTCTCCCCCAGAAGGAGGGCAAGAGGTGGGCGCGTACCACCGTCACGTCTGCCCTGCCTTATGCCAATGGGGGTGTACACATCGGTCACCTCGCAGGCGTGTATGTCCCCGCGGACATCTATGTCAGATACCTGCGCTTGAAAGGAGAGGATGTGATGTTTGTAGGAGGCTCAGATGAACATGGAGTTCCCGTGACCCAGCGCGCTCGCAAGGAAGGCATCACCCCGCAGCAGGTCGTCGATCGCTACCACAAGATGATCAAGGACTCGTTCGAGGAGTTCGGCATTTCGTTCGATGTCTATTCCAGGACAACGAGCAAGACCCATCATCAGTTTGCCAGCGACTTCTTCCGCAAGCTCTATGACGATGGTAAGCTCATCGAGAAGACCACCAAGCAGTTCTACGACGAACAGACAGGTACGTTCAAGACCGACCGCGATATTGTAGGTGAATGTCCGCATTGCCATGCTGAGGCCAATGGCGACCAATGCGAGAAATGCGGACGCGACCTCGACCCTACGGAGCTCATCAACCCACGCTCGAAGGAGAGCGGCGCGCAGCTCGTCTTGAAGGATACCACCAACTGGTTCCTGCCCCTGAACGAATACGAGGGCTGGCTGAAGCAGTGGATTCTCGAAGGGCATAAGGAGTGGCGCTCCAATGTCTATGGACAATGCAAGAGCTGGCTCGACATGGAGCTGCAGCCGCGCGCGATGACACGCGACCTCGACTGGGGCATTCCCGTGCCTGTGGAAGGTGCCGAAGGCAAGGTGCTCTACGTCTGGTTCGATGCGCCTATCGGCTATATCTCCAATACGAAGGAGCTCTGCGAGAGCAACCCCGAGCGCTGGGGCACTTGGCAACGTTGGTGGCAGCAGGACGACACGCGCCTTGTCCATTTCATCGGCAAGGACAACATTGTCTTCCATTGCATCATCTTCCCCGTGATGATGAAAGCTCACGGCGACTATATCATGCCAGACAATGTGCCTGCCAACGAGTTCCTGAACCTCGAGGGCGACAAGATCTCGACCTCCCGCAACTGGGCTGTCTGGTTGCATGAGTACCTGGTCGACTTCCCCGGCAAGCAGGATGTGCTCCGCTATGCCCTCACCGCTTCGGCTCCCGAGACCAAGGACAACGACTTCACTTGGGCTGAGTTCCAGGCGCGCAACAATAACGAGCTCGTTGCCATCTACGGCAACTTCGTCAATCGTGCCCTTCAGCTCACGCAGAAATACTATGAGGGTGTAGTGCCCGCCTGCGGCGAGTTGACCGACTATGACCGCGAGACCATCGCCGAGTTCAAGGATGTCAAGGCCAAAGTGGAGAGCCTGCTCGACAACTTCCGTTTCCGCGACGCGCAGAAGGAGGCAATGAACCTCGCCCGTATCGGCAATAAGTACCTGGCCGACAGCGAGCCTTGGAAGGTCATCAAGACCGACCCCGAGCGCGTGAAGACCATCATCAACATCTCGCTCCAACTCACCGCCAACCTCGCCATCGCCTTCGAGCCCTTCCTGCCCTTCAGCAGCAAGAAACTCTATGGCATGCTCAACGTCGAGCCTCTGGGCTGGGAGAACCTTGGCAGCACCGAACTCCTGAAGGCTGGTCATCAGTTGGCTAAGCCCGAGCTCCTGTTCGAGAAGATTGAAGATGACGCCATCAAGGCTCAGATGGACCGCCTTGAGCGCATCAAGAAGGAAAATGAAGCCGCCAACTACAAGGCAGAGCCCGTCAAGAAGGAAGTGACCTTCGACGATTTCGAGAAACTCGACATCCGCGTGGGTACTATTCTCTCCTGCGAGAAGGTGAAGAAGTCGAACAAACTGCTGAAGTTCGAGATTGCCGATGGCCTTGAGAATCGTACCATCCTCAGCGGTATTGCTCAGTACTACAACCCCGAGGAACTCGTTGGTAAGCAGGTATGCTTCATCGCCAACTTCCCCACCCGCAAGATGATGGGCCTCGAGAGCCAAGGCATGATCCTCTCGGCTGTCAACTTCGATGGCTCCCTCAGCGTCATTACTCCCCAACGGGAGGTGAAGCCCGGCAGTCAGGTAGGCTGACAGCTGCACTATTGCCCAGGTGATGGGTATTTCCTGCGCCATTGCCCTGCTGATGGGCATCCCCCCTCTAAAAGAGCCGAGGCCGCGTCAATTGTTGACGCGGCCTCGGTCTTTTTTTGCTCGTTGTTGGGGGGAGGGTGAACCCGCGATGAATCGCGGGGCACTACGGCTCGCGCTTGCTCTGCTCCTGCCTACTCCTGCCACTGGGCCGCCTGCCCCTGCCGTTTGGCTCTAGCTTGCGCCTCCATTCGCGAAGCGGTTCGCCTCCATTGGCAAAGCGGCTCGCGTCCATTCGCAAAGCGGTTCGCCTCCATTCGCAAAGCGGTTCGCCTCTATTCGCATAGCGGCTTGCGTCCATTCGTATAGCGGCTCGCCTCCATTCGTATAGGCCAGGGGGGAGGAAGGAGGCAGAGGGGCAACCCGTGGACGCCTTATTACTCGGCTTACTCGGCGAGTACGTTGAATTCGGCGCCGGAGGCGAAGTCGAGGCCGTTTTGCGAGGAGAGGGCAGTGAAGCGGAGGTAGCGAGCGCGCTGTGGTTTCTGCAGCATCACGCGCTGGAGGTTGGATGAGCGTTGGAACTCGCCTTCAGCAACAGGGGCCGACCATGTCTTGCCGTCCTGCGAGAGCTGGACGCGATAGCCCTTGATATTGCCGTTTGCGCCTCCATCCTGACGGGGCAGATAGGTGAAACCCTTGATGGTCTGCATCTCGCCGCAGTCGAAGTCGACCGTATGAGGGTACTGCGTGACAGTGACGCCATAGGCAGTATGCCAGATGGTCTCGGTCTTGCCGTCGACGAGGCGTCTGGCTTCTTCGCCGGGCTCCTCGCTGCTGGCGTTGAGGACGGTGACGGGAACAAACTCAACGCGGTCGAACGTTCGGCTGATGCGGACGTTGGGGGCTGAGGTGTGCCAAACGGTAATTGTGCCGCCGTTGCGCAGGTTGATAGGCTCGCCGGCATAGGTGTTGATGACTTTCTTCCCTTTCTCATTCTTCATCTCATACTTCACTTCCTCGCCGTTGAACTCGTTGTAGACAATCGTCACATCGCCCTTGGCATCGCGTGTGATGGCTAAGGGGAGGTCGCCGGCGTGCATGACGGGGAAGTTGGCTTCGCTTATCTGATGGGCGTCGGCAGTGGCTGTCGGACGGATGAAGAAACCGAAGGTGTGTGCGTCGGCGTAGACGCGGTCTTGCTCGAGGGGCGGTGCTTGTCCGCAGCTTGTGCCGCCAAGACCTGTGACCTTGGTGTCGAGGTGCAGGTAGACGTGGTCGCTCTCGGGCAGCTCCTTCGGGTGGGGGGCATAGGTGAGTTGCAAGTCGCTCCAGGGCAGGGCACTTGTCGACATGGAACCCGTTAGGGCGCCGAAGACGAGGCCGTTGCCCGTGTTGTCAGTTAACGCAAGCCATTGAACGCCCTCGCGGTTACCCATATCCTGAGGCTTGGGGAAGGCTACAAACTGGTCGCGAACGGTAGTCTCATAGACATGTGAGAACATACCGCTCATGCGGTCGGCGTAGTTGTTCTGCGGGCCGCAACCGAAGTAACTCAGTTTGCTGCCTGCGCCCTCGAAGCGAGTAGGCAGCTTGAAGAGGAAGCCCAGACGCGGCAGGATCGCCTTCGGGTTGGAGCCCGTGATGGCGCTTTCGTTTTCAATGGTGCCATCGGGATAGACTGTCCAGACAATGTTGCTCGTGAAGGCGAAGTCGGCAGGCTCCCCCTTGTCGTCAATCGCATAGCGACCACTGCTGCCGCCGCGAATCTGTCCTTTCGTGCCACGGCTCTCGACCATATAGTTCAAGACTACCGCTCCGTCCTTGCGGGTATAGACATTGCGGCTGAGTACCTTGTGCTGCAGGTTGTGCAGGCCGTTCTGATACCATGACTGATAGAACCAGTTGTCGTTGTCGACAGGTGCGCGGAGGGCATCGATGACGGGGCCACAACCGGGCTCAATGAGGTCGACCATATCTGCGTCGTCGCAGGCTTCACCGCCAAGACCGTAGTAGTGGATGGTACCTTGTGCATCGTCGAAGGTGACAAGGAAGGGGTTTTTGGTTGCCTCAACAGACTTCGGACGGATAACGGTTCTCTGTTCGGCCGCACTCTGGCTGACGCTGAGCGCGGGTTGAACCTTCGCGGGCTCAAAGATGGGCTTGACATCGCCTGCACCCCAGAGGTGCACTTGCTCGCTCATCTGTACATAACCTTTCTTGGCCCAAGGCATATCTTCACGGAGAATGAACTCCACGCGCAGGTCATAGCAGTGAGCATCGGGGTTCTCGTCTACAAACACGAGAGGTATAACGATGTGTTCGCTTTGACGTGGTAAGATGGGGTTCATTTTTTGATTCCCTTCGCTAGAGATGGTGCTGCGTCCTATGTCGAAACCATCACGGATGATGACAGTGCTGATGTCCACATAGTCGAGGGGTGTGAAGTAGTTCTTGTTGGTCACACGCAGACGCACCATCTGACGGTTGCCCATCTGCCAGATGCTGTCGAGCTCTACACCCACGTTCTGGTAGACGTGCTTGACGTCGAAGTACTCAGGCTTGGGCGTGAGGTCGGGCAGCATCACGCCATTCATGCAGAACATACCATCATTGGGCAGGTCGCCGAAGTCGCCGCCATAGAGGAAAGCCCCTCTCCCAGCTCCCCCCGTGGGGGGGAGAGCCTCGCTCTCGCTCGAAAGCTGCGCGCCAGCCTCTCCCCTCCCTTCACGGGAGGGGTTGGGGGTGGGTCTGTAGATAGCCTGATCCACCCAGTCCCAAATAGCGCCACCGCAGATGAAGTTGCTGGTCTCGATGGCTCGCCAAATGTCGATGAGGTTGCCGCCGGCGTTACCCATGGAGTGCGCGTACTCCGAGATATGGAACGGATATTTGGGACCTTTGCCACCCTTGGCTGCAAACTCGACCCAACCGACCGAGGGGTATTGGTTGGAACCCATGTCAACAATGTTGTTGTTGCGCTCGTACTGCACCGGACGTGAGGCGTCGAACTGCTTGATAGCTGCATAAGCGGCCTTGAAGTTGTCGCCAGGTCCAGCCTCATTGCCAAGGCTCCAGATGACGATGGAGGGCGCATTCACGTGCGCGCGTACCATTTCCATATTACGCGCGATATGAGCG
>CADCOX010000304.1 GCA_902803195.1 uncultured Bacteroidales bacterium | reverse complement strand
AGGTAAGATCTCCGGCCTTCAGGTGGTCGATGCGGGCAAGCCCGGTGACAACGTAAACATCAAGATTCGCGGCCTCGGGAGCATCAATAACTGCGACCCGTTGGTGGTCATCGACGGTGTCCCCACGGACCTCGGCATCAACGCTATCAACATGATGGACGTAGACCGCGTGGACGTCTTGAAGGACGCCTCGGCTACAGCTATATATGGTTCGCGCGGCGCGAATGGCGTCGTGATGATCACGACCAAGAAAGGCAAGGAAGGCAATGGGACGCTGTCTGTAGCCGCCAACTGGGCTATCCAACAAGCCACTAAACTGCCTTCGCTACTTAATGCCTCGCAATATGCTGCCCTGAACAATGACATGATGGCCGCTGCCGGCCGTTCGCAGAACCCTGCATGGAGCGACCCCGCCACGCTGGGCGTAGGTACCGATTGGTTGGACGAACTGCTGCAAACGGGTTTCATGCAAAACTACACGCTGAGCTATGCTGGCGGTACGGACAAGGCTCACTACTACGTCTCGGGCGGTTTCCTAAAACAAGAAGGAACGGTCAAAAGCGTTGACTACCACCGCGTGACCTTCCAGGTGAACTCCGATGCACAAGTGCTGAAGTGGCTGAAATTCAGCAACAATATCACCTTCAGCGCAGACCGAAAGGCACAGGGTGCCTATAGCATGGGCGACACCTATCGCGCACTTCCCACCTACCCTGTCATAGACGAGAACGGTGAATGGAGCGGTCCCGAGGGCAACTCGCTGTGGTACGGCAGCATCCGCAACCCCATCGGCACGACGAAGCTCAACAAATCCAAGACGAATGGCTACAACCTGCTGGCCAACCTGACAGCCGAGCTCTCGCTGACGAAGTGGTTGAAGTTCCGCAGCACGTTGGGCGCCGACGCCAAATTCTGGTACAACGACTCCTTCACGCCCAAATACGCATGGAAGCCCATTCCCGTCGAGGAGAGCTCGCGCTACAAGAGCGACAACAAATCATTCACCTACCTTTGGGACAACTACTTCCTCGTCGATCACACCTTCGGACAGAAGCACCACCTGAGCCTCATGGCTGGTACGTCTGCACAATGGAATAAGAATGACTACCTGAACGCGCAGAAGAACATCTTCGCCTTCGACAACGTCCACGAAATGGATAACGGCGAGAAGATGTACGCCATCGGCGGCAACGAGACCGAGTGGTCGCTCTTCTCGTATATGGCACGCGTCAACTACGACTACGCCAACCGCTACCTGCTGACAGCCACGCTTCGTCGCGACGGCAGTAGCCGCTTCGGTCAGAACCAGCGTTGGGGAACCTTCCCCTCGGCCGCTCTGGCTTGGCGCATGACCGAAGAAGAGTGGTTCCCCGAGAACGACGTCCTGACTGACCTGAAGCTCCGCGTAGGCTATGGCGTCACGGGTAGCCAAGCCAGCGTGAGCAACTATGGCTACCTGCCTTCATACAACACCAGCGTCTATCCCCTCGGTTACGACGGCACCGAACAGTCGGCCCTCGTCAGCGTGACCCTTGCCAACCCCAACATCCACTGGGAAGAGGTGCAGCAGACGAACGTCGGTTTCGACGCCCAATTGTGGAACGGCCGCGTGGCCGTGAGCTTCGACGCTTACGTCAAGAACACACGCGACATGCTGGTGAAGGCAGCCATCCCTATCACCTCGGGCTTCGAGGACACCAGCACCACCTACACCAATGCCGGAAAAGTCCGTAACAAAGGCTTTGAGGTATCCATCAACACCATCAACCTCAAAGGCGGTGAACTGGGATGGGAGACCAACCTCGTATACACTTTCAACAAGAACAAGATCCGCTCACTCAATAGCGATGTCCCCTACTACGCCAACCAGATCAACAACTCCTACGTGACGATGCTCGATCGCAACTACCCCATCAACGTGTTCTACGGCTACGTCACCGACGGCATCTTCCAGAACTGGAACGAAGTGAATACTCATGCTATCCAGCCTGGTGCTGAGCCGGGCGACATCCGTTTCCGCGATCTGAACAATGACGGCGTCATCAACGATGACGACCGCACCATCATCGGCAATCCCAACCCGACACATCTCTTCTCGATGAACAACACCCTCACTTGGAAGGGTTTCGAATTGGGTATCTACCTGCAGGGCGTGGCCGGCAATAAGATCTTCAACGCCAACAAGATTGACCTCACGGGTATGTCGGCCGCCTACAACCAGATTACCGATGTACTGAACCGTTGGACTGGCGAAGGCACCAGCACGACGATGCCTCGCGCTATCTATGCCGACCCCAACCAGAACAACCGTGTTAGCGACCGTTTCGTGGAGAACGGCAGCTACCTGCGATTGAAGACCCTCTCGTTGGCCTACAACCTTCCTGAGCAGTGGCTGCGCAAGTTGACCATCGAGCATGCACGCATCGCCCTCTCATGCGAGAACTTAGCCACAATCACCAACTACTCCGGTTTCGACCCTGAAGTGGGCATCAATGGTATCGACAACGCCAACTATCCCATCTCTCGAACCTTCAACCTCGGCATCAACTTCAACTTCTAAACACCTCGTCAAGTCATGAAAAAGAATCTCTATATCCTCGTGTTGCAGCTGGTTGCTGCACTCGTTCTGACCACTGCTTGCGACGATTTCCTCGACAAGACGCCCAAGAACACAGTGGACCCCAATACCAACGTGACGGACGATGTGGCCGTAGCCATGGCCAATGCCTGCTATCGCACGCTGCAGTCGTCGAATATGTACAACATGCGCATCTGGACGCTCGACATCCTCGCTGGAAATAGTGAGGTAGGCGCTGGCGGCGGCACCGACGGTCTGGAGACCGTACAGGCAGCCAATTTCGTCGCACAGAGTGACAATGGTATGGCGCTCTACATGTGGCGCTCACCTTGGGTGGGCATCGGACAATGCAATATTCTCATCGAGGCCCTCGAGGGCAAGGACTTGCTGGCAGGTTCCCTCTCGGAGCGCAGCCTGGGCGAGGCTTATTTCCTCCGCGCACACTATTATTATGTACTCGCTCGCCTCTATGGCGGCCTGCCATTGCGTCTGAAGCCCTTCAACCCCAGCGAGTCGTCGGCCATCGCCCGTGCATCGCTCGAGGAGACCTACGAACTGATCATTGCTGACTGTCTGCGTGCCATCGACCGCCTGCCCGCCAAGAGCGAGTTGGACGACAACAACGTTGGTCGAGCCACTAAGGACGCTGCTCTGACAATGCTGGCAGACGTCTACCTCACACTAGCCCCAAACCACCCCGACTACTATCAGAAAGTGAACGACCTCTGCGACCAAGTGACAGACTTGGGCTACGACCTCAACGCTTCGACCTACGAAAACAACTTTGACGCTCGCGTTAACAACGGTCCGGAGAGCATCTTCGAGGTGCAGTACTCGGGCAACACCGAGTACGACTTCTGGGGTAACAACCCACAAAGCAGCTGGCTCTCCACGTTCATGGGGCCGCGCAACAGCGACTTCGTGGCTGGCAGCTATGGTTGGAACCAACCCACCGAGGAGTTCATGAACCAATATGAGGAAGGCGACAAGCGCAAGGACGTAACCGTGTTCTACGAAGGTTGTCCAGACTGGGAAGGCAAGCCCTACAAGAGCAGCTACTCCTACACTGGCTACAACGTCCGCAAGTTTCTCGTCTCGAAGAGCATCTCGCCAGAGTACAACACAAACCCCGCCAACTTCGTCGTCTATCGTTATGCTCAAGTACTGCTGACGAAAGCCGAAGCATTGAACGAAATGGGCCAAACTGCCCAGGCTGCCCGCCCGTTGAATATTGTACGCCAGCGCGCCGGACTGCCCGCAGTGAGCGGTTCGCTCTCACAGGCCGAAATGCGCGAGAAGATTATCCACGAACGCCGCATGGAGTTGGCTTTCGAAGGACACCGCTGGTTTGACCTCATCCGTCTCGAGAATGGCGAGTACGCCTTGCGTTTCTTGCACAGCATAGGCAAGAGTCACGTCACAAAGGATCGCCTGCTTCTACCCATCCCACAGACCGAGATTGACGCCAACAGCCTGATGACGCAGAATCCTGGTTACTAATGAGAGATTTACGCAATAAACACCGAACGTTAAACGTTATATAAACAAATATATGAGACACCAGTTTTTCTATATTTTGGCAGGCGCCCTCATGGGTTTGACTGCCCTCTCATGCTCGGACAATGACTATGCCGAGCTGGATAAAGGGCGCTCTGAGTTGGAACTGACCCTCAATCAGAGTTTCGACGTACTTGCCGAGCGCAACCATGGCAGCGAAGCCGTAGCCCTGAACTGGACAACAGGCAATAACTATGGCTCTGGCAACCGCATCAGCTACACGCTGGAGATTGGGTTGGCAGGCACCGACTACGTCACCGCCAGCGTGCCCGTGGACAACGCTACGCAGGTCTACAACTGGACGGCAAGCGTGGAACAACTCAACGACCTGCTCCGCGAATGGAATTGTCCTGCTGGCGAGGCTGTGCAACTCGATGCCCGCGTGACGGCTACCGTAGCCGGCATGGAGGGTGTGCAAACGTCCGAGACGACCTTTACGGTGACACCCTACGAGCCCGTCACCAAGACCCTCTACCTCATCGGTGACGCTACACCAAACGGATGGAGCGCTGACAACGCCACTGAGATGCACCGTACCGACAACGGCATCTTCACGTGGGAAGGCAATCTGAAGGCAGGATCGCTCAAATTCATCACCACGCTTGGACAGTTTGTTCCCTCCTACAACAAGGGTGCCGATGGCAAGATGATCATCCGCAACTCGTTCGACGAGCCCGACGAACAATGGCACATCGACGAGGCTCACGCCTACCGAGTCACCGCCAACCTGCTCACTGGCGAACTGTCTTTGGTGCAGACGACAGGCGAGATGCCACGTTGGGATCAACTCTTCTTCGTGGGCAGTTGCACCGGTTGGGGCTTTGTTGAAATGACACGCGACGCGCTCGATCCTTATCTTTTCCGCTACGGCCGCCACTTCACGACCGACGACCAAGGCGAGTTCAAGTTCGGTACCTCTCAGGGGTGGGAGAACATGCTGAAAGCCACACAGCCCAACGCCCCCTACACCGATACTTCGATGGAATTCATCAGCGGTTATGATCCCGATAACAAGTGGTTCCTGAACGCCAGCGAGTGCGACCGCGCCTACAAGATCTGCGTGGACACCCGCAATGGCCGTGAGCGCATGCTCATGAGCGAGTTCCAACCTTATCCGATGATCTACCTCATCGGTAGCGCCTGCTCCGCTGGTTGGGACCTCGGCAACGCCCTGGAAATGACGGCTACAGACAGTCCCTACATCTTCACTTGGACGGGCCGTCTCACAGGCGGTGAGCTCAAGTTCACCTGCGACAAAAAGAGCGACTGGGGTGGTGCTTGGTTCATGTGTGCCGCCGGCAGCAACGTAGCGCCCACGGGCTCACAGGAGCGCATGCTCTTCATTGATAAGAGCAGTGATGCCTGCAAGGCTCAGTACCTCGACACGGCCATCGGCGACATCGACCAAAAGTGGCAAATCGCCGCCGACGGCACCTATAAGATCACCCTCAACCAGCTCGAGGAAACCATCACGATTGCAAAGCAATAACGAGAACGTTAACGAGACGTTAACGATAACGAAAAGCAGAACTCATGAAAATGAACATATTATCATTAGCTACAATACTACTGCTCATGGGCTGTGGGGGAGATGACTCCCCTACACCCAGCGGCGGTGGCGGAAGTGAGCCTTTAACTCCTCAGACAGAAGTGACAACGGTGCGCGCCGACCTCTCGTTGGAGCTATCCACCGACAAGGCCCTCTACCGCCCAGGTGAGACGGTGCGGATGAGCGTCCGGGGCGACGTACCTGCTGGAGCCAAAGTACGCTATCGCAAGGAGTTTGATGTCGTCGGCGAACAAGCATTGACGGGCAATAGCTGGACATGGACAGCTCCTGCGACCGATTTCACTGGCTATTTGGCTGACATCTACGTAAGAACTGGCGACCACGCAGAGACCGTTTATGCAACCATCGGAATCGACGTCTCCAGCAATTGGGGCCGCTATCCCCGCTATGGTTTCGTAGGCACCTACGATCGTTCGAAGACCAACGAAGTGATTGCTTCGGAAGTAGAGTTTCTCAATCGTTGCCACATCAATGGCATCCAGTTCTATGACTGGCAGATGAAGCACCACTGGCCCCTTGGCGGCACGCGCGATAACCAGCTCGAGAGCTACACCGACATCGCCAACCGCACCATCGTGACGGATGTGGTGCGCGACTACATCGACCAACTCCACCGTCGCGGCATGAAGTGCATGTTCTACAACCTCTGCTATGGTGCTTACAAGGACGGCCCCGATGACGGCGTGAGCGATGAATGGGGTCTGTACAGCCAGAATGACGGCCGCACTCGAGACATCCTGAATATGCCTGCCGGCTGGAAGAGTGACATTTACCTGATGGACCCCTCCAACACATCGTGGCAACGCTATCTGTCAGAACGCAACGACGATGTCTACGCTTCGCTGGATTTCGATGGTTTCCACATCGACCAACTCGGCGACCGCGGACAGCGCTACAACTACCATGGACAAAGCGTGAGGCTCACCGATGGATTCGCTTCCTTCATCAATGCCATGAAGGCCGCTCACCCCGAGAAGAGCCTCGTCATGAATGCCGTAGCCAACTTCGGGTCGCAGAACATCGTCTCTACGGGCAACGTAGACTTCATGTACTCCGAACTTTGGGACGGCGAGGCTCAGTTCAGCGACCTGCTCTCCATCCTCAAGGCCAACCGCAACTATAGCGGCCAGCGACTGAACCAAGTCTATGCCGCTTATATGAACTACCACCGCAAGGGCACAGAGTTCAACACGCCTGGCGTGCTGATGGCCGATGCGGTCATGTTCGGCATTGGAGCCTCCCACCTCGAGTTGGGCGATCACATGCTCTGCCACGAGTACTTTCCCAACTCCGACCTGAAAATGAGCGATGTGCTGCGCCAATCCATTGTGCGCTACTACGACTTCCTCGTGGCCTACGAACAGTTACTCCGTGGAAATGGCATCAGCGAAGCAACGGCTGAACTGACGACCACAAAGACAGGACTCACCCTCAATGCCTGGCCGCCAAAACTCAAGGGCGTGACTACATACACCAAGAGTACTGACAACCGACAGATCATCCACCTCTTTAATTTCCTGCAAGCCAAGAGCCTCAGCTGGCGCGATATGGACAGCGACCAACCAGAACCACGTTTGCAGACAAGCATACCGCTAAAATTAAAGGCTTCAGGTGTGAAACGCGTGTGGGTTGCTACCCCCGACGCATTGGCCGGTGCACCCCAGGAATTGGCCTTTAACCAAGAGGGGCAGTACGTCACCTTCACCCTCCCCTCGCTCAAGTACTGGACGATGGTGGTGGTGGAAAAGTAAGAATAACATGAACACTAATAGAAGTTGCTTATGAAAAAACTATTCTATTCTCTCATCCTCCTCGCGCTCTCCTGCACGGCCAGCGCCAGCGAAGTGACATCGCCCAACGGCGACATCAAGGTAACGTTCAGCCTCAATGGCACCGTGCCCACTTATTCCGTGACATTCCGTGGGCAGGAGGTCATCCGTCCGAGCCGCTTGGGCTATGAGCTGACTGGTAGCGAGAACCTGCTCGACGGTTTCAGCCTACGTGATGAGAAGACATCGACATTCGATGAGACCTGGCGTCCCGTATGGGGCGAGAGTGCCACTATCCGCAACCACTACAACGAGCTCCTCGTGCGCCTCAACCAAGCCTCGACCGAACGCATGATGAACATCCGTTTCCGTGTCTACGACGATGGCGTAGGATTCCGCTACGAGTTTCCCCAAGAAGGCAAACTGAACTACTTCGTTGTCAAGGAAGAGCGCACCGAGTTCGCCATGACAGCCGACCACATCGCTTGGTGGATTGCCGGCGACTACGACACGCAGGAGTACGAGTACACCCGCTCACGCCTCAGCGAGATACGCAGCCTCTTCCGCGGTGCCGTAACAGGAAATCTCTCACAGACCCAGTTCTCCGAGACGGGCGTGCAGACCTCTCTGCAGCTTAAGACCGACAAAGGCCTTTACATCAACCTCCACGAAGCAGCCCTCGTCGACTATCCCGCGATGCACCTCAACCTTGACGAGGCGTCGCTGACCTTCACTTCCTGGCTTACACCCGATGCTCAAGGCAACAAAGGTCGCCTGCAAACGCCCTGCACAAGTCCCTGGCGTACCATCATCGTCACCGACGACGCACGCCGCGTGCTCGCCTCCGACCTCATCCTCAACCTCAATGAGCCTTGCCGACTCGACGACACCAGCTGGATACACCCCACCAAGTACATCGGTGTCTGGTGGGAGATGATCTCCGGCAAGGGCGACTGGGCCTACACCAACCAGTACCCCACCGTCAAACTCGGGCTGACCGACTATAGCAAGGCCCAACCGTCAGGCCGGCACTCCGCCAACAACGCCAACGTCCGCCGTTACATCGACTTCGCGGCAAAACATGGCTTTGATGAGGTGTTGGTTGAAGGCTGGAACACGGGTTGGGAGGACTGGAGCGGCAACTCTAAGGAGTATGTCTTCGATTTCATCACCCCCTACCCTGACTTTGACATCCGCGCCCTCAACGAGTACGCCCACTCTAAGGGTGTCAAGCTCATGATGCATCACGAGACATCATCGTCAGTCATGAACTACGAGAAGCACATGGACCGCGCCTATCAGCTGATGCGCGACTATGGTTACGACGCAGTCAAGAGCGGTTACGTGGGCGACATCATCCCCCGCGGTGAATACCACTACAGCCAGTTGGAGATCAACCACTACCTCCACGCCATCCGTCGCGCAGCCGACTACCACATCATGGTCAACGCTCACGAAGCGGTGCGCCCGACGGGCCTCTGCCGCACCTACCCCAATCTTGTTGGCAACGAAAGCGCGCGTGGAACGGAGTATCAGGCCTTTGGCGGTACCAAACCCGGTCACACCGCCCTCCTACCCTTCACACGTCTGCAGGGCGGACCGATGGACTACACGCCTGGCATCTTCGAGATGGACTGTGCCAATGGCTCTCACGTCAACTCTACCCTCTGCGGACAGCTCGCCCTCTATGTGACGATGTACAGCCCGCTGCAGATGGCCGCTGACTTCCCCGAGAACTACGAGAAGCACATGGATGCCTTCCAGTTCATCAAGGACGTAGCCCTCGACTGGGACGAAAGCCTCTACCTCGAGGCCGAGCCAATGGAGTACATCACCGCTGCCCGTCGCGCCAAGGGCACCAGCAACTGGTTCGTAGGCTCCGTCGCAGGCCAGCAACCTCACACCTCCGCCCTAAAGCTTAACTTCCTCGCCCCGGGCAAGAAGTACGTCGCTACTGTCTATGCTGATGCTCGAACGGCCGACTACAAGACCAACCCACAGGCCTACGTCATCCAGCGCGGCCTCGTCGATGCCAAAACGGCCCTGACCCTCACCTCCGTCGCTGGCGGCGGCTATGCCATCAGCCTCATCGAGGCCACCCCTGCCGACCTCCGCGCCCTGCCACGACTGCGCAAGATTAAGCAGTAAAGAAAGGGATATCCCAAACAAAAGGCGTCCTGTGGAGTGAATTCCGCAGGACGCTTTCTTATTCAATTATGCTCAAATATTCGAGAGATCTGCCGCACAAGCCTCAGCACATCGTTCACCATCGATGGCGGCACTGACGATGCCGCCTGCATAGCCGGCACCTTCACCGCAAGGATAGAGGCCGCGGAGACGGACATGATGGAGCGTTTCACCATCACGAAGGATGCGGACAGGCGATGAAGTGCGCGTCTCGACTCCGATGACAGTAGCCTCGTTCGTAAGGAAACCATGACTCTTACGCCCGAAGGCACGAAAGCCCTCTTGGAGGCGGGAGGTGATAAACGATGGCATCCAGAAATGAAGGGGTGAGGAGATGAGCCCTGGAGCATAGCTGCTCTCGGGTAGGTCATAACTAAGACGCCCATTAACGAAGTCAGCCATCCGCTGTGCGGGAGCTGTCTGCCGACGTCCTCCCTGCTGCCAGCAGAGGCGCTCGAGGCGTTCCTGAAAGCCGAGCATAGTGAGAACCTCTATCTCGGGAGCGGCTGAACCGTCGTCGGGGAAAGAGGCTGTGAGTGCGCTCACATCCTCGGGACGGATCTCAACGACCATGCCGGAGTTGGACCAGCGTCCGTTGCGATGACTGGGGCTCATGCCATTGACTACGACCTGTTCAGGTCCCGTCGCAGCGGGCACGACAAAGCCTCCTGGGCACATACAGAACGAATAAACACCACGGCCTTGGCACTGTTGTACAAAACTATATTCGGCCGCAGGCAGGTAGCGACCACGACCCTGACGGTTGTGGTACTGAATCTGGTCGATGAGTTGAGAAGGATGTTCCAAGCGAACGCCCACGGCAATTCCTTTGGCTTCTATCTCGATATTGCGTGCAGCCAGCATACGATAGACATCGCGGGCTGAGTGACCTGTAGCCAAGATGACGGGGCCAAGGTATTCCTTCACCTGAACGCGTGTAGGAACAGGAACGTTTAAGTTTTCATTCCCGTTTTCGCTTTCGTTTACGTTTTCATTCCCGTTAACTTCCGCCAAAGCGCCTACGACACGATCGCCCTCGATAAGAAGGTCTGTCATGTGTGTTTGAAAATGGACCTCGCCACCACAACGGAGGATGGTGTTGCGCATGTTCTCGATGACACGCGGTAGGCGGTCGGTGCCGATGTGCGGATGGGCATCGGAGAGGATGGTTGTCTGCGCGCCATGTTGACAGAAGACGTTGAGAATCTTCTCGACAGAACCCCGTTTCTTGGAACGCGTGTAGAGTTTGCCGTCGGAATACGCCCCTGCTCCACCCTCACCAAAGGAGTAGTTGCTTTCAGGGTCGACACTATGTTCACGAGAAATGCGGGCGATGTCCCGCTTACGAGCGTGTACATCTTTACCACGCTCTAAAATGACGGGCCTAAGTCCCAATTCGATAAGTCGCAACGCTGCAAATAGTCCACCCGGACCGGCCCCTACGACGATTACCTGAGGTCGTCCCTCGACATTTGGATAATCGATGGTCGGGAAAGCCTCCTCGGAGACTGGCTCGTCGATCCACACACGGACGGTCAGGTTGACGAAAATCTGTCGCTGACGGGCATCGATGCTGCGCTTAAGCACACGCACCCCTTGGATACGACGAAGTTCGAGCGCAACTTCTTCAGCCACGCTCGAACGTATACTTTGATCGGATGCTGCCTGCTGAGGCAGCACTCGCAGTTGGATGTCGCGAATCACTCGTCTGCAGGTGCTTGGTCGATGAGCTCAAGGAACTCGTCGAGTTTCGGGGTGATGATGATCTGCGTGCGACGGTTGCGCTGGCGGCCAACAGCGGTATCATTGCTGGCGATGGGATTGTACTCACCACGGCTACCCGCGGTCAAGCGCTTCGGGTCTACGCCATAGCGATTCTGCAGTTCCTGTACGACACTGGAGGCACGCAATGCGGCGAGGTCCCAGTTGTTGCGGATATTCTCACGACTGATGGGCACGTTGTCGGTGTTACCCTCGATGAGCACCTCATAGTCGCGATAATCGTTGATGATCTTGGCAATCTTGGAGAGGGTCTCATGAGCGCGGCTGTTAATCTTATAACTTCCACTCTCGTAGAGCATGTTATCGGCCAATGAGATGTAGACAACGCCCTTCAACACCTGAATATCGACCTCCTTCAGTTCTTCCTTCGAAAGGGAACGTGTGAGGTTGTTGGTGAGAGTGATGTTAAGGCTGTCGCTCTTGTCCTTAGCCTCCACGAGTTGCTTGATGAACTTATTGGAAGCGTTAATCTCATCGACAAGCTTGGAGATGTTCACATTGCCCTCGGCATTCTGTGCGATGCTCTTGTCGAGCGAGCCCTGGAGGGTCGAATAGGCCACCTTCATCTGTTCGTTGGCTTTCTTGGCTTCTGCGAGGCGTTCCTCAAGGCTCTTGATGGTGGCACGATTTTCAGCTAACTTCACTTTCGCCTCCTGATATTCGTTCTGGAGAGTCGTATAGTCTTGCTGCAGCGCTACGAATTTCTTCTTGCTAGCGCAGGAGCTAAGCAGGAGTCCTGCGGCGAGGATGATGAGAATCTTTTTCATAGTTGAAGTTTTTTGGATTAAAAGCATATCTGTCCATTTATTCTGCTGCAAAGGAAGGCTTTTCTGCCGAATCAGCCAAAATCTTATACCTTATTTATATTAAATCACGTTAAAAGGGCCACAAGTGTTAAGGAAAGTCATCAAAAAAAGCTACCTTTGACCGCAAATTACGAAAATAAACCACTAACTATGCGCAGACTTGCACTCACAACACTCCTACTGTCTATGACGCTGACGGCACTGAACGTGTACGCTCAAGAGCCAATACGCCTGACATCGACAGACCTCAACAACCTCTACAAGACAACGAACCGCTCGTGGGTGAGCATCCACGACCCCTCGGTCGTTCACGCCTCGGGGTCGACCTTCTATATCATCGGTTCGCATCGCGGATGGGGTCGATCGACCGACAACATGGTCAACCTGCAGGGCCTCGACAACGGAAGCCTCTTCGGCACGGTGAATGCCAGCGGCAGTGTCGTCGTGACCAACTATGCCAATGCGTTCAAGAAAAACCAAGTGACGAAGGTGAAAGCTCTTGTCAACGGCGAGGTCAAAGAGGTGGACTTCGGCAACTATGACGCCGAAGCGTGGGCTCACGCTGACGATGCCAACTACAACATCAGCGGCAACATGTGGGCGCCCGACCTCCTCTACAATCCCAACTCGAAGAAATGGATGATGTACATGAGCGTCAATGGCGATGCCTGGCACTCGGTAATCGTCCTGCTGACGGCCGATCGCATCACGGGTCCGTACGTCTACCAGGGACCCGTCCACTTCTCGGGATTCCGCAATACGACGACGCCTCAAATCTCATGGAAAAAGACCGACTTGGAACTAGTCATCGGCCAACAATCGACACTCCCTGCCCGCTACAACCGCGGCAACGACTGGGGCACCTACTGGACGAACGACATCGACCCCTGCGTGTTCTTCGACGAAGAAGGTGAGCTTTGGATGACCTACGGATCGTGGAGCGGAGGCATCTTCATCTTGAAGATGGACAAGGAGACCGGTCTACGTGACTACACGTATACCTACGCCCTCAAGAACGACAACAACGGGCGCGCGCTCACCGACCCCTACTTCGGTAAGCGCATTGCCGGAGGCTACTACTCTAGTGGCGAAGGCTCGTACGTTCAGAAGATTGGCGATTACTACTACCTGTTCATGAGCTATGGCGGCTTTGCACCTGATGGCGGCTATGAGATGCGAACGTTCCGTAGCCGAACACCCGACGGACAATATGTCGACGCCAACAACCTCGACGCCTGCTACCATGACCGCTACTGGCTAAACTTCGGTCCGAAAGCCCAGACCAATGGCGGTATGAAATTGATGGGTGCCTACAACAATTGGGGCTTCATGACTATTGGCGAGTGTGCACAGGGACATAACAGCGCCACTGCTGACGACAAAGGCCGCAACTTCGTGGTCTATCACACGAAGTTCAACGACGGAACAGCAGGCCATCAGGTACGCGTTCATCAGCTCTTTCTGAACCACGACGGATGGCTCTGTGCCGCGCCTTTCCAGTTCGACGGCGAGACGGAGAATGACGACAGCATCGCCAAGCGTTGCCTTTACACCAAGGCTGAGATAGCTGGCACCTACGACGTGCTCATCCACAAATACCGCATGGACCACGAAAACATGGAAGAAGTGAAGCCTATCCACCTAACGCTAACAGAGGCGGGCAAGGTGACAGGTGACCTCACGGGCTCATGGTCGCTGACCGAGGGCACAGGCTACGTCAAGATCACGGCGGGCAGCGTGACCTACAACGGCGTCATCATCCAACAACAGGTAGACGGCACCACGCTCAAAGCCGTCTGCTTCACGGCCACAGCCAAAAGCGGTGTCAGCATCTGGGGATGGAAGATGGAACCGCAGTCGGCTATAGCCTATACCTTCAAAAATTATACCATGCCTGTAAAGACGGGCACCAGCATCAACAAGAACACCCTCCTCGGCGGCACGGGCTACTATGGTGCTATCATTGAATGGGAATCATCGGAGCCTGACGTAATCAGCCCAACTGGCAAGTATAACCCTCGCGAAGAGAACATACCCCTGACGCTCACCTGTCGAATCAGTTGTGGTAACTACGTCTATGAACAGGCTTTTGACGTGACGGCTCAGCGCGCTACTGATGTCATTGGCGATCCCTTAAGCGGCATTATGGCTTACTACAACTTCGATGAACGCCCAACGACTAATGCCTACAATAGCGAAGAGTCAGTGACCTACACCCGCATCTCAACAGGTACTATCCCGACCTTGGAAGAAGACCCTTCGCGCTTCGGACAGGTGGTTCATGTCTATGCTAATGAAGCTCGCAAGAACAGCTATACCCGCATGCCCAACCCATTACAAGGACAGACCGACCTAACAGGTTTCACAGTAGCAGCATGGATAAAACGTGCCGACATCAAGGACCTCACCGGTACCCTTTGGGCTTTTACCGAAAAACAAGGTAACCTCACGACCAATACCGATTACCTCGGTCTGGCTGGCTGCGGAGAGGTAGACTTCAATGCCGGCGTTGACAACTTCGTGATGAACGCGGCCACCTCCAGCGCCAAATCTATCCTCTCGGCCAACACATGGGAACTCGTTACTATCACCGTCTCTGCAGAAGACGGAGTCACCTTGTACGTAGGTGGGACTAAGAAGACTCTACTCAGCTTCACGTCTACAGCCGGTACTGGAACTAACGCAACAAAGTCAATGGCTCTATTTGATT
>CADCOX010000303.1 GCA_902803195.1 uncultured Bacteroidales bacterium | reverse complement strand
TCTCTTGTACTGACCGAACATATAGCCAATCTCTCTTGCACCTGTACCGATGTCGCCTGCCGGAACGTCGCAATCGGAGCCGATGTGTCTGTAAAGCTCTGTCATGAAGCTCTGGCAGAAACGCATAACCTCTCCGTCGCTCTTGCCCTTGGGGTCGAAGTCGGAACCGCCTTTGCCGCCGCCCATGGGAAGCGTCGTCAGCGCGTTCTTGAACGTCTGCTCGAAGCCCAGGAACTTCAGGATCGAGAGGTTCACGCTGGCGTGGAAGCGCAAGCCACCCTTGTACGGGCCAATAGCCGAGTTGAACTGTACGCGGTAGCCTAAGTTCACCTGCACCTCGCCCTTGTCGTCGACCCAGGGCACGCGGAACGTGATGATGCGCTCCGGCTCGACCAGGCGCTCGATCAGCTTGGCCTTCTCGAACTCCGGATGCTGGTTGTAGACTTCCTCGATACTCATGAGCACTTCGCGCACTGCCTGCAAGTACTCTTTCTCACCTGGATGTTTGGCCTCCAGGTTGGCCATGATAGTTTCAATCTTCATGGTGCGAAGGGATGAAAAAGTGTTAGTTATGGGTTAAAATATTCGTTTCGATGCACAAAAGTACGCTTTTTCTCGTTCACACCAAAAGTTTTTCGCTTTTTTTTCTTTGTCCCTTCAATCGCTCCCCTTTGGCGCTTTGGCCGCTTTTCTGCAAAAAAATGCAACAAAAAGGACGTAAATTTGGCAGTACGAGAAACAATTGCTAACTTTGTGGCTCAAAACCGATGCTAAACGCCAAAAACAATAACCAAAAATATCCTTTAGAAATGAAACGTTTTCTTTCCATCCTGCTCGCCTTTTGTGCATCGATGCTGATGGCAGAGGCTGCCGGCCTCACCCTCGAGGATCTCACTCGCGGTGCCTATTCCGCCCGTTCCATCTCCGGCGTACGTCCCCTCAACGACGGCGAACGCTACAGCCAGCTCTCGCCCGATGCCCGTCAGATCATCGCACGCTCCTTCCGCACTGGCGAGCAGACCGATGTCCTCTTCGACGTCGCCAACACCAAGGGCGACGTCCGCCTCGACCGCATCGAGGGCTACATCATGAGCCCCGACGAGCAGTACATCCTCGTACAGACACAGACACAGCGCATCTATCGCCATTCCTTCACTGCGGTCTTCTACATCTACAATGTCAGGAACCGCACCCTCGTACCCCTCTCCGACGGCGGACCCCAGGAGGTGCCAGCCTTCTCGCCCGACGGCACTATGATTGCCTTCGTGCGGCAGAACAACCTCTTCCTCGTCAAGCTCCTCTTCAACAACGCCGAGAGTCAGGTCACTAAGGACGGCGAGTACAACCGCATCATCAACGGCAAACCCGACTGGGTCAACGAGGAGGAGTTCTCCTTCGCCCGAGCCTTCGACTTCAACGCCGACGGCACTATGCTCGCCTGGATTCGCTACGACGAGTCCGCCGTGCGCGAGTTCTCCTTCCCCCTCTACCGCGGGGCTGCTCCCGCACGCGAGGAGTTCGCAGGCTACCCCGGCGCCTACTCCTACAAGTACCCCATCGCGGGCGAGCAGAACGCCAAGGTCACCGTCCACAGCTATGACATCAAGAGCCATGTCATCCGTCAGATGAAGCTGCCCCTCGACGCCGACGGCTACATCCCCCGCATCCGTTTCACCAAGGAACCCGAGAAGCTCCTCGTCCTCACCCAGAACCGCCATCAGGACCGCCTCGACATCTACGCCGCCAACCCCCGTTCCACCGAGTGCAAGCTCCTCGTGCGCGACCAGGTCGAACCCTATATCACCGAGGAACCCTATAAGAACCTGCAGCTCTTCGATGGCGGCTTCGTCCTCATGAGCGAGCGCTCAGGCTTCAACCACCTCTACCTCTACGACCTCAACGGAGGCCTGCGCCGCACCCTCACCAGCGGCAACTACGTTGTCAAGGACTTCTACGGCTACGACCCCGCCACGGGCGCCTGCTATTTCGCCTCCGACGAGGAGGGAGCCCCCTATCAGGCCGTCTATCGCGCCGACGCCAAGGGCAAGGTGACAAAGCTCAGCCAGGAGCGAGGCACCAACAGCGCCATCTTCTCGCGCGGCTTCAAGTACTTCCTCAACGTCTATTCCAACATCTCCACGCCGCCCGTGACCACCCTCAACCTCGCGGCCACCGGCAAGCCCGTCAAGACCCTCGAGGACAACGCGTTGCTCAAGTCCAAGCTCACTGCCCTCAACCTCGCCAAGCCCGAGTTCTTCACCTTTACCACCTCCGAGGGCACCCAGCTCAATGGCTACATCGTCAAGCCCGTTGATTTCCAAGCCTCTAAGCGCTATCCCGTCGTCATGTATCAGTACAGCGGCCCCGGCTCGCAGCAAGTCCTCGACACCTGGTCGGCCGGCAATATGGGTGGCTGCCTCTTCGAGCACTACCTGGCTCAGCAGGGCTATATCTGCGTCTGCGTGGACGGCCGCGGCACAGGCGGGCGCGGCGCTCAGTTCGAGAAACAGACTTACCAGAACCTCGGCCTCCTCGAGGCTCGCGACCAAGTGGAGACTGCCCTCTATCTCGGCAAGCAGTCCTACGTCGACAAGGACCGCATCGCCATCTGGGGCTGGTCGTATGGCGGTTTCATGACCTTGATGTCCATGACCGAAGGCCGTGGCGTCTTCGCCGCCGGTGTCGCCGTGGCGCCCGTCACCAGCTATCGCTACTACGACAGCGTCTATACCGAGCGTTTCATGCGCACCCCGAAGGAGAACCCCTCGGGCTACGACTGCAACCCCATCACCCGTGCCGCGCAGCTCCACGGCGATCTCCTCATCTGCCACGGCTCGGCCGACGACAACGTCCACTTCCGCAACACCGCCGAGTTCACCGAGGCCCTCGTGCAAGCCGACAAGCCCTTCATGCAGCTCGTCTATACTAACCGCAACCACAGCATCTACGGCGCCAACACGCGTCTCCACCTCTACCGCAGCATCGTCCGTTGGTTCGACGATCATCTGCGCAAGTAGCCGTATTGGCCAGACTCATACCGATGGCGAGTTGAGGGTTCGCCTGCTCAACTCGCCATCTCTTTTTGTCTCCGGCGTATGCCTTCCTCCCCTCATCCTCTACCCAATAGAGCATCGCTTCCCAATATAGCGTCGCTGCCCCTCATGCCATCGCGCCGCCTTTTGCGTACTATACGCGAGGCCTCACACGTACTATACGCTCAGCCCTGAGCGTATATACGTGCAGCGCGAAGCGTTCCCTTGCACGGGCGTGAACATCATGATTGTTGTCGCTGAACGTGTCCTCAGTTGACCCCGCCTTTACTCGCGCATGCGGGGAACATAAATGAGGGAAGTTGAAAAGTTGAAAGTTGAAAAGTTGAGCCTTTACTCGCGAATGTGTGGGAACATAAATGAACAAGGCAATTACCTAATGCGCTAAGTGCGCCCCTTTTCCTGTTATCTGCTTGAAACTCAATGCAGAAATTTAATTCAGGATATAGCAGTAGGACCAGCAAGCTCCGTAGGTGGGACAAAATATAGGCAGGAGTGGAGTGGGCAAAGCGATTGAACTCCTCTGTTTTTAGAAGAATAGTATGTAGAGTTTGGTCGGGGTAGCCACTGCTTGCACGTACTCAAATTCAGTCAATTCACTATCCTTTCTCCTTTTTGTGCCGAGCGCTATCGATGGAAGGGGGGTGAGGAGGGCATGTTTTTTGTTCAAGGGAAATCGATGAAATAGTTTTTGTGTTGTGAAAAGGCTAAGTTATTACGCTTTGCACGTTTTGTAACATAAAATGGTCTTTTTTCTTGGCAGTTTCAAAGTTTTTTTTATAACTTTGGCGCAGAAAACTACATTTTTATCGTATGAGAGCGTGCTCGAGACGCTGTTTCAGTGTCTGAACATCGACAGTTACCAAAGAGAGAATACACAAGATAAACTTTATCATTAAAACAACGATCGTTATGGAAACTCGGAAACACTCTTCAACGCAACCTGCTGGCGCAAGGCAGGTGCGAGCGAAAACAACGCGGCGCAGCCGGTGGCTGGGGCTGCTCATGACTTTTGTCCTGCTGTTCGCAGCAAATCTCAGCGTCAGGGCTGCCATGGAGTTTGGCGCCCATTCGAATATCATCCATCAACCCACTTGG
>CADCOX010000302.1 GCA_902803195.1 uncultured Bacteroidales bacterium | reverse complement strand
TGAGACTCATCTTGCGACGAGCCATCACGACGTCGAGGTTCACGATAATCATATTGTCAACTGGTTTTCGCGGGCTGCGTTGCCGCCAATGCGATAGACCTGGGCAAAGAGGAGCAGCAGGAGCAGGATGGCAATGGCTCCGTCTTTAATCTCGATGGCATAGGAGCCCGACATGGGCTTATAAATCTGCCCGACATTCGCCTCGAAGATAGAGGAGAGGAAAGCCAGGATGCCGGCAGCGATGATGATGCCGACATTCCGCCGAGGGAACAGGTCGCCCTGGCGCAATCCTCCCAATTGGAAGATGGCGAAGAGCGCGCAGAGCAACAATAGACCGAGTTTCGTCACGAAATGCCCATAGAACATCGTGAGCAAAAAGGCTCGCTGATCAGCGTTGTCTGCCGGCATAATCTGAGCATACTGACGAAATGCCTGATAACAGTAGGCCGCTATGAGCAGCAGGCAGAAAACCAGCGCTGCATAGCAGAGACGGCGCAGGGCTTTAGTGGAGGTGAGTTCTGACATGGTGATAATCTTTCTTTTGTTTGGCAATAATATCGCAGTTGACTTGGGTTTACTCGGCGACAAAATCGCCGAGCGCTATCGGGGGAACTAGGCGAGAGAATCGCCGAGCGCTATCGGGGGGGCCAGGCGATAGTATCGCCGAGCGCGAACGAGTGATTGAGATCGTTTCGACACGCTTACGGTATCCGTGAAGCAATTGCAATATTATCCCCTTTGTTTAACTTGATGGTTAGTCGAAGCAGAGGGCGCGCTTCCTCTTCCGACGCCGCAAAAGTAGAGATATTTATCGAAAAACAATAAATAATCAATGTTAAACAATCATAAAGAGGCGAATATTATATCCTTTTTAAGAATTGAACGCTCAATCATCTTAGGCATTGACATCTCTGTCGGACCTGCAAGCAACGTTGGGGATTGAACTCCCGACACTTCGAGAAACGAGCAAGGTCGAGTCATTTCAGAGTCGAAATGCAGAGTCGGGAATTCAGCGAATGGCCCTTCATCAGAAGAAGCCACGGAAGAGGGAGAAGAAGCGTGCCGTGATGCGATGGCCGAGGTTGAACTGACGGCGGTAGTCAGAGGCATGGAAGGTGGTGCAATGCTTCTTGTCCGCCTCGAAGATGTCCTGCAACTGGCGAGTGGTGGACTGGTCGAGGATGAAGCTGTTGACCTCGTAGTCGAAGAGGAAAGAACGTGCATCGAGGTTCGTGCTACCTACCGTGCAGAGGCGACCATCAATCATCATGACCTTGGAGTGATGGAAGCCCGTTTGGTTGTAATAGACCTCAGCTCCGCACTGCGCCATCTTCTTCATCTCGAGGCCTACGACGTCGGGGGTGATGGGGACGTCGCTCTTGGCCGACACCATGATTTCGAGGCGAATACCGCGCTTGAGGGCACGGCGCATGGCACGACGGACGCTCTTCACGTTGACGGGGTATGGGTTGACGATTTGAATGTGCTCGCGGGCTGCGTCGATAGCCGCGACATAAGCACGCCGCATGTTCTTGGAGGTCTCACGCGGACGGCGATCAACGACTCCAATGACCTTCTGCCCAGCCGTAGGTGTGAGGTCGGGGAGGACGGGAACGGTAACGGGCGCACGGCGCGAAGCGACGCTTGACTCTTCCTGAACGGAAACGGTAACGCTAACGGGAACTTGGCCGTTCTTCACTTTCGGCGCCTGCGAGACGTCGGTGGGCGAGAGACCATCGTAGAGGATGATCTCGCCCGACTGCTGCCACCACATCCGCGCAAAAATACGCTCGTACTGCGCCACGGCATCGCCCGTGAGCTGCATGTGCATATCGCGCCACTCGCCGTACTCGGGGCGACCGTGGATGTAGTAGTCGGCTACATTCATGCCACCCGTGAAGCAGACCTGACCATCGATGACGACAATCTTGCGGTGGTCGCGATGGTAAGCGTGGTTGATCCAAGGAAAACGAAGAGGATCGAACTCCTCGACGTGCACGCCCGTAGCACGTATGCTGTCGAGATGCTCGCGGCGGAGGGGTGAGTCGTTGCTGCTGTTGCCAAAGCTATCAAACATGGCTCGCACCTCTACGCCTTCGCGCACTTTCTCGGCAAGAAGGGTGAAGAGCGCGCGACCGATGGAGTCGTTGCGGAAATTGAAGTATTCGAGGTGGACATAATGCCGCGCACCACGAATGGCCGCAAACATCGCTTTGAACTTATCGCGACCCGTGTGGAGAAGGACTACGCTATTGTTGTCGGTGAACTCGATGCCGAGCTGCTGCTCGAAGGCACGACGGACAATCTGGTCGGAGGTAAGTCCGTTGGCCTCTTCAGGCGAAGGACTCTGCCCGAGCGGGGTATCTTCCGCCGAAACGGCCAAAAGGCTCACGGGCAACGCGAGGGCGACGACGAGCAGGATAATCTTGCGAATCTGCGGGTTCATGTGTTTATGTTATCATCAGATCATGCAGCTGAGCGACTCAACTACGCCCAGCAGATGACGCTCGTTGTCAACGACCAACACGGCATGAATATTGTTCTCGTGAAGAATCTTTTGTATGACGACGAGTTTTGTGGATTCGGCTACGCACTTGGGTTGACGGGTCATGACGTCGGCCACGCGGACGTTGTAGAAGTCCTCGTGCATTCGCTCCATGGCACGTCGGACGTCGCCGTCGGTGATGATGCCAGCCACACGGTCGGCTTCCATCGCTACGGCCATACCCATCTTGCCGCGACTGACTACGATAATAGCCTCAGCCAAGGTCATCTCAGGCGATATAGTGGGCAGGTCGTCGGTGCGCATGACATCATGAGCAGTCGAGAGAAGGCGCTTGCCGAGAGTGCCACCAGGATGATACTGAGCAAATTCAAGCGCGCTGAAGTGACGCACCTGCATGAGGGCAATAGCCAAGGCGTCGCCGAAAGCCAGCTGCACGGTGGTGCTGCTCGTAGGAGCCAAGTTCAGAGGGCAGGCTTCATGAGCGACATGAAGAAGAATATGGTAATCACTATTACGGGCGAGCAATGAATCCCTATTCCCTGACACACCCACAAGGGGGATATGATGGTCATGCAGAAACGGGACAAAACGCAGTAACTCGTCTGTCTGCCCGCTATTGGAGAACGCAAGTACAATGTCATCGGACGTCATCGCTCCTAAGTCGCCATGGAAAGCGTCCAATGGATTCATATAGAAAGCCGGTGTGCCTGTCGAAGAGAGCGTAGCTGCTATCTTGGCTCCCACATGCCCGCTCTTACCCACTCCCGTGACAATCACCTTGCCTCGGCAATGAAAAAGCAACTCCACGACTTGGTCGAAAGTCTCGTCGAGTTGCGAGATAATCTGCGTGATGGCGGAAGACTCTTCACGCAAACATTGGGCTGCTATCTCGCGTACATTAATATTACTTATCATCGTTTTTTCGTTTATTACAGCAGTGAGCTGATGACCTTCTCCAAGTCACTGAGTACTATCATATTGGGGCCGTCGCTAAGCGCATGGTCGGGGTCGGGGTGCGTCTCGAAGAAGAAACCATTGGCGCCAAAGGCTTTTGCGGCCAATGCCATCGCGGGTACGAACTCGCGGTTGCCTCCTGTCTTGCCTCCAGCCGCGCCCGGACGCTGCACGCTATGAGTGCAGTCCATGACGACACGGGGCGTCCACCGCAGCATGTCGGGGATATTGCGGAAGTCGACGACAAGGTTGTTGTAGCCGAACGTATTGCCCCGCTCAGTCAGCCAGACCTCGGTGGCTCCGCTCTCGCGCGCCTTCTCGACGGGATACTGCATGTCAACACCCGAGAGGAACTGCGCCTTCTTGATGTTGACGGTCTTGCCCGTGCGAGCAGCAGCCACGAGGAGATCGGTCTGACGGCAGAGGAAAGCCGGTATCTGCAGGACATCGACGACCTCGGCCGCAGGGACTGCCTGATAGGCTTCGTGGATGTCGGTGAGCAGCCGTAAGCCATACTTGGCCTTCACGTCGGCCAGCATCTGCAATCCACGCTCCAAACCGGGGCCGCGGAAAGAGGTGAGGCTGGTACGGTTGGCCTTGTCGAAAGAGGCCTTGAAATAGAGGTCGAGCTGATAAGTGCGCTGCAGACGCACAAGCTCACGTGCGACAATGTCGAGTACATCGGCATTCTCAATGACGCAGGGACCGGCGATGAATAGGGGTTTCATATGGAGGGGAGAGGAGGAGTGGAAAAGTTGAAACGTTGAAAAGTTGAGAAGTTGAAACGTTCTTCAGACTCGCTGTCACTCGAAGAAGCGGCAAAGCCGAGTGGAGAAGAGTGGAAATGTGCTCTTGGGAAGTCCGCTGACGAGCCCATTGTT
>CADCOX010000301.1 GCA_902803195.1 uncultured Bacteroidales bacterium | reverse complement strand
GCCCGGAACGGGAATCGAACCCGTACGGCCATCACTGGCCAAGGGATTTTAAGTCCCTCGTGTCTACCAATTCCACCATCTGGGCGGCGTTTGCGGGTACAAAAGTAGCGAATTCTTGCGAATAATGAATCCTCTTGGCCCAAATATTTTCAAGTCGGTATGCCTTTTTCCTCTTTTTTTATCGTCAAACCTATTTTTTAGGGTGAAAAAATGGCCGAGCACTGAGCAAGAATCGCAAATAATGTGTAATTTTGCAGCCGAAAACATTTCTACGCTCGATGCACGTCCTCGTCATCAATACATCCGAGTCCACGGGCGGGGCGGCCATCGCTGCCAGTCGTCTCGTCGATGCCTTGAACCATCATGGTGTAAAGGCTCGTATGCTCGTGCGTGACAAGCAAACCGAACGCGTCACTACGATTGCCATTCCAGCTCGATTACGCCTGCGTGCAGCGTTCCTATGGGAGCGGTTATGCATCTGGACGGCCAATCGTTTCCGTCGCAAAGGGCTCTGGGCGGTCGATATCGCAAATGCCGGCGTCGATGTGACGACGCTTCCCGAGTTTCGTGAGGCTGACGTCATCCACCTCAACTGGGTCAATCAGGGGCTTCTCTCGATGTCGCAGATAGAACGTATCTTGCGCAGCGGAAAGCCCGTTGTGTGGACGCTCCACGACTTCTGGCCCGTCACCTCCATCTGCCATCATCCGGCCGATTGCACGTCAGATGCGGAACACTGTCACACCTGCCCTCAATTGGTCGCTCCTCACTCGCGCGATCTCTCTTGGCGCGTTTTTGAGCGTAAGCTTAAGGCCTACGACGGAGCACCACTCACGTTCGTAGCTGTCAGTCAGTGGGTGAGGCAGCGAGCACTCCGTAGTGCTCTCGTCGGCAAGCATGCCGTCGAGGTGATTCCCAATATCATACCGACTGCTCTTTTCCATCCCGAGGACAAGCAGCAGGCTCGCGCTCAGCTGGGCGTTCCGGCCCACGATCGCGTCGTCGTCTTCGGTGCCGCTCGCATTGATCAACCCCTCAAGGGGCTCAACCTCCTCATCCAAGCACTCCGCTTGCTTGTGGACGATAGTCAGGCCGCAACAGCTGATGGGAAGTCGGCGTCAGGTCTTACCCTCCTGCTATTTGGCGGTTGCAAGGATCATTCTGTGCTCTCAGACATTCCTTGTCATTACGTCTATACAGGTCCCGTCTCCGATGGCTCGGCGCTCAGTCGTCTCTATGCGGCCGCAGACGTTGTCGTCAGTGCTTCGGCCTTCGAGACCTTTGGTCTTACATTGGCTGAGGCTATGGCTTGCGGTTGCACTCCCGTTAGCTTCGATCGTGGCGGGCAGACCGACATCATCAGTCACCGCGAGAATGGCTATCTTGCCCACTATCCCGACACCGATGACCTGGCAGCTGGCTTGAAATGGGCTTTCGAGGCTGATTTGTCATCTGACGCGCTGCATCATAGTGTGGCCTCTCGCTTCGGCGAGGACGCGATAGCCCGTCGCCATCTTGATCTCTACGAACGCCTCCTTCAAAGGAGATAAACATGCATAACAGACAGATTTCTGCTCTACCTATAATAGCTACGTCCTATGATTCGCTTCACCGTCGCCACTGTCACTTATAACGCCGCTGCCACCATCGGCCGCACGCTCCAAAGCGTCTATTCGCAGACCTATGAAGCCGTAGAACATCTCATCATTGACGGTTGTTCCACCGACAGCACGATGATAGAGATCCAACGCTATGTTGAGCGCAACACCGACCAGCGTCATCCTCACAATATCGTACTCATCCGTGAGCCCGACGACGGCCTCTATGATGCGATGAACAAAGCGATTGCTCAGGCGAAAGGCGACTATATAGTCTTCCTGAATGCAGGCGATAAGTTCCATGGTGAGAGCGTCTTGAACGATATCGCCCAACAGCTGGGTCGCTACAACCCCTCGCGGTTGCCTGCTGTCGTCTATGGCGAGACCGACCTCGTCGACGATGACGGTCGATTCCTTCGCCATCGCCGTCTAAAGACTCCCGAAAAGCTTACGTCTCGCAGTTTCCTTTCTGGCATGCTCGTTTGTCATCAGAGTTTCTACGCTCGCGTCGATCTGGCACGGGCCACACCCTATGACCTCCGCTTCCGTTTTTCGGCCGATTACGATTGGTGCATTCGTCTGCTGCGTAAGGCTGAGCGACGCCATTTGCGTATTCACAACACACAACTCATCCTCACGGACTACCTCGCCGAGGGCATGACGACACGCAATCATCGTCGTTCGCTTGTGGAGCGTCTGCGCCTCATGGCCCACCACTACGGCTGGCCGCGTGCGCTCGTTGCCCACCTGTGGTTCGTTGTCCGAGCAGTCATCATGAAATGATCAAGTATTAATCCTTATTAAATAAAGAATCATTATGTCACAAATTCAACGACCCGATTCGTC
>CADCOX010000300.1 GCA_902803195.1 uncultured Bacteroidales bacterium | reverse complement strand
GTACCATCAAAGATGAATTGCGCGTCCTCGATCTCGTACGCATTGGCACCTGCGGCGGCCTTCAGCCAGAGAATCCCATCGGCTCATTCATCGCATCCTGCAAGAGCATTGGCTTCGATGGATTACTCAATTTCTATGCTGGTCGCAATGATGTCTGCGACCTTGCCTTCGAGCAAGCCTTCAAGGAACATCTCGACTGGAATCCTCTGCTCTGTGCGCCTTATGTCATTGATGCTAATCCTGAACTCATCGAGCGTGTGGCTGGCGAAGAGATGGTGCGCGGTGTTACGATAGCTTGCGGAGGTTTCTTCGGCCCACAAGGACGTAAGGTTCGTTTGGAACTTGCCGACCCCGACCAGAACGAGCGCATCCAGAGCTTCCGCTACGAAGGTTGGAAGATTACCAACTTCGAGATGGAAAGTAGTGCCCTCGCAGGTCTCGCACGTCTCATGGGACACCGTGCCATGACATGTTGCATGGTGATTGCCAATCGCCTTGCAGGTGAAGCCTATACGCGCTACAAAGGTACGATCGACGAACTCATCAAGCTTGTCCTCGAACGTATCTAAGCCTTCCGCGTCCTTCATCATTTACGTTTCAATCCTACGCTTGGACAATCAGCCCTTAACGATTCAAAGGGTTCACACACAACGCTTAACATCTAACTCTTCAACACTTGTCTTCAACCATTTGCGCTATAGCTACAGCGACGGGCGGTGCCATTGGTATCGTCCGTCTCAGTGGCTCACAATCCTTTCCAATACTTCGGAGCGTATGCCCACGAATTAAAGCCGATACTCTTCCTCGTTCCGCTATTCTCACCCCCATCACGACCACAGAAGGTGAACTGTTGGACGAAGCCATCGTCATCCTCTACCCTGCCCCACATTCTTATACTGGCGAGGATTGTGCAGAGATTTCCTGCCATGGCTCTCGCTATATCTTGAATAAGGTGTTGGAACTGCTGGTGCAAAATGGTGCTCAACTGGCGCAACCCGGTGAGTTCACGCAGCGTGCTTATCTCAATGGCAAACTCGACCTCAGCCAAGCAGAAGCTGTAGCTGACCTTATAGCCTCTTCCAACCACGCTACACATCAGATGGCTATGAGCCAACTGAAAGGTCATTTCTCATCAGAACTCCATCAACTGCGCGACCAACTCCTTCACCTCACATCCCTCTTAGAACTTGAACTTGATTTCTCCGACCACGAAGACCTCGAGTTTGCCGATCGCGCTGAACTCCTTGCTCTTGCACAAACCATCGACCAGCGAATCACCCGTCTTGCTGATAGCTTCCAAACAGGCAATGCGCTGAAGAATGGCATCCCTGTTGCTATTGTAGGTGCGCCGAATGTGGGCAAATCCACTCTTCTCAACGCACTCCTCGGTGAGGAACGCGCCATTGTGAGCGACATACAAGGCACAACCCGCGATGCGATTGAAGACACTATCCAACTCGCAGGAATCACCTTCCGCTTCATTGATACAGCCGGTATCCGTCATACCGACGATTGCATCGAACAGCTTGGTATAGAGCGCACTTTTGCAGCCATCGAAAGAGCCAGCATCGTCCTGTGGCTCATCGACAAAGAGCCCACCGCTGATGAAATCACCGGCATGCGAGACCGTTGCGCTGACAAGACGCTCCTCATTGTCCAGAATAAGATAGACAAGGGAAACGCCTGCTGCAATATCTCTGACCTCACCCTTTCCGCCAAATATGGCAAGGGGCTCGACGACCTCCGCGAACGACTCATCGCAGCAGCTCCGAAGGCATCAGACACCGACGTCATCGTTACTTCAGCCCGTCACTACGAAGCCCTTCTCCGTGCCCACGACAGCCTCACCCGCGTCCTTGAGGGGCTCGCCATCAACCTTTCTGGCGACCTCCTAGCTGAAGACCTCCGCCTCACCCTCTCCGCCCTCGCTGACATCACCGGCGGAGCCATCACCCCCCAAGAAACCCTCAACAACATCTTCTCCCACTTCTGCGTGGGAAAGTAAATCCCGATTAGCATCGATTACAATCAATCACAAAATATCACGTAAGGCGTTCATTATGAGCGCCTT
>CADCOX010000299.1 GCA_902803195.1 uncultured Bacteroidales bacterium | reverse complement strand
GCGTTCGGCTGACAATTCTTCACCCTTCGGCTCATCTTTCGCGATGAGACGGTCGATGGTGTCGGAGTCGACGCGTGTGAAGGTGGTTTTCTCCAACTTGCGTTCCAGCATCTGCACAACAGGCGTGTCCAGCTGACCGTCAAGCAGCAGAACGTTATAACCTTTCGCGTGCGCACTATCGATATAGGTGTACTGGGCTTCGCGGTCGGCAGCGTAGAGGTAGACGAGTTGTCCGTCCTTGTTGGTCTGAGCTTCCTTTGTGAGCGTTTGATACTCATCGAGCGTATAGTATTTGCCCTCGGTGTCCTTGACGAGGTAGAACGATTTGGCTTTCTCGTAGAAATCATCCTCGGTAAGCATTCCGTAGGAGATGAAGATCTTTATGTCGTCCCATTTGGCCTCGAAGTCCTTGCGGTCGTTCTTGAAGAGCGAGCTGAGGCGGTCGGCTACTTTCTTGGTGATGTATCCGCTGATTTTCTTGACGTTAGCATCGCTCTGCAGATAAGAACGGCTGACGTTCAAAGGGATGTCGGGCGAGTCGATGGTGCCGTGCAGCAGCGTGAGGAAGTCGGGGACGATGCCCTCCACCTGATCGGTGACAAACACTTGATTGCAATAGAGTTGAATCTTGTTGCGCTGCAAGTCGAGGTTGTTCTTGATTTTTGGGAAATAGAGGATGCCCGTGAGGTTGAACGGGTAGTCTACGTTCAGGTGAATCCAGAACAGCGGCTCATCGGCCATAGGATAAAGCTGGCGATAGAACGCTTTGTAGTCTTCGTCTTTCAGGTCGGCGGGTTTGCGCGTCCATAGTGGCGTGGTGTCGTTCACCTGATTGTCCTCGTCGGTGTCCTGCATCTTACCGTCCTTCCACTCCTGCTTTTTGCCGAAAACGACTGGCACGGGCAAGAAGTGGCAGTACTTCTTAAGCAGGCCTTCGAGTTTGTCTTTCTCGAGGAATTCCTTGCAATCCTCAGAGAGGTGCATGACAATGTCTGTGCCGCGGTCCTCACGGTTGTCGTCTTCGAGCGTGAATTCGGGGCTTCCATCGCAGCTCCACTTCACGGCTTGCGCCCCCTCTTGATAGCTCTTCGTGATGATGTCCACACGGTCACTCACCATGAACGAACTGTAGAAGCCAAGTCCGAAATGACCGATAATCGCGTTGGCGTCCTCTTTGTATTTATCCAGGAAATCGTTGGCGCCCGAGAAAGCTATCTGATTGATATACTTGTCAATCTCCTCCGCTGTCATTCCGATGCCTCGGTCGCTGACGGTGATGGTGCCTGCATCTTTGTCCACCTTCACCTCGACTTTCAATTCACCCAACTCGCCTTTGAAGTCACCTTTCCCGGCGAGCGTCTTAAGCTTCTGCGTAGCATCTACGGCGTTCGAGACAATCTCGCGGATAAAGATCTCATGATCTGAATACAGGAATTTCTTGATGACTGGGAAGATGTTCTCAGTCGTTACTCCAATGTTACCTTTTTGCATAGTTGTATGTTTTTGTTTGAATCGTTTAATTAGGATTTGAATCTGCCTATGCCTTGCAAAAGCTGTGCCAAAGCGTGTTAAACCGCCACTTCGTCGGTTTCGGCTGACAAGTGTTCAGCTGCTATTTGCTGAAAAGGATAGAATTCAACTATCGGGAGAGTCCTATATTCCATCAGTTTTCAGGTCGTTTCGAGCCAAGCGGAGGTCGTAGGCCGGCCAATAATAACAAGCCAAACTTCATAATAGAATTTTTTTGAAGATAAATTTGCATAAAAGGCCGTTTCTAACTAATTTTGCAGCAGAAATCTTTCAGATGGATGACATTCACCGCACTTTACCACTCCTTGCTTCGGCTTTTGGGAAGTTATAGACAGTCGCTGAAGCCTCTTTTTGGCGCAGCTATTGCTTGTTGCGTATGCGCTTCGTCGCTTGTCGGTTGTAGTGAGCAAGGACCTTCCGAGGCCGATCTGTCAGAGTTTGGCCGTTTTGTCTACGCGCTCGATACGGCACGTATGGAGCGTTGTTTGCGTCAGACGCTCGCTGCCGACACCTCTCATTGGTTGGCTGAGTCTAAGGTACGTCATCGCTATACCGACGAGTCGCGCTTTGCCGACATCCCTTTATGGTTCACGCGGATGGGAGTGAGTGCAGATGCCGATTCGCTGTTGGCCTTATTGCGTCGTGAGGTGCCTGCCGGAGGTCTCGACAGCACAGCTTTCTTCGTGCCAACCATCGCCAATGACCTCAATATCGTGCGTAAACTGGCGTTCGACTCATTGGGTGTCGACATCAACGAGGTCCTTGTCCGCCTTGACTACCATCTCTCCAAGGCATACGTACGTTTCACCACTGGCATGCGCTATGGGTTTGTGCGTCCTGACAAGCTGCTGAACCGCCTTGAGTTCAGAGAGGAACGAGGCTATCTGCGACTTTTTGATTACGAGGTGAAAGCGCCCGATTACACCCTATCGCTTAATGCCCTGATGTCTGATGACAGGATGGCATTTGCCTACACTTCCGTGCCCCAATCCAAAGTTTATAATCAACTGCGAGAGCGCCTTGTCACGACTACGGATTCACAACAGCGTCACACGTTGGCCGTTAACCTCGAACGTTGTCGTTGGCAGATAGCCCAACCCGCTGAAGAGGGCCGACAGGTTATCGTCAACCTACCAGCCCAGCAACTCTGGGCTATTAGTGCCGACACCATCTTGAACATGCGCATTTGCTTCGGTTCCACAGCCACAAAGACGCCTCTCCTGCACAGTGCAATCACGCATTTTAATGTCAATCCTGCATGGGTCATTCCGCAGAACATCATTCGTTCAGACATTGTCCGCCACGCTGGCGATGCTTCTTACTTCGCACGCAATCGCTACTCCATCATCAATCGTGCTACGGGCGACACCCTCCGAGCGGCGTCAGTGTCGGCAGAACAACTATTGTCGGGGCGCCTTCGTATCAGTCAGGCGGGAGGAGCACGCAACTCGTTGGGGCGCATCATTTTCCGTTTCCCCAATGAATTCGCCGTTTTCCTTCATGATACGTCCAACCGCGCTGCATTCCAGCGAGAACGTCGAGCACTCTCGCATGGATGCATTCGCGTTGAGAAGCCCTTTGAGTTGGCTAAATTTCTGCTTCCTGATGCCGACGAGTGGACGATGGACAAATTGCGAATCTCAATGGACCTCGCTCCGATGACCGATCAAGGACTCGAGTATCTGGAGGAACATGCTGATGAGCCTCGCCCCTTCCGCCTTATTAACTACCACGGAGTGAAGCCCAACGTACCTGTATTCATTACTTATTTCACTGCATATCCCAACCCCACTAGCGGACAAGTAGAGTTCTACCCTGACTTCTATGGTTACGACGAAGCTGTGGCCGGCGAGATACCCTTCCTCTTCTGAAAAGCAGACGGTCGGCGCACTTGCAATCGCACGCCGACCGTTGTTTTCTTGTAGTTCCCTCAATTTGTTGCGATTCTACCGCAACCTCTTTTCAGCTGTTTTTCGGTTTTTGCTCTTCCATTCCCGCTAACAAGTCTGCCACAACGTAGCATGAGCCTCCGACGAAGATGAAGTCTTTGGGCGAAGCGTCTGTACGGGCAGCTTTTACAGCTTCCATTACCGATGCATAGCAGGCGCATTCGCACCCAAATTCAGCAAACTCTGCCGCTAAGACCTCTTTATCTAACGCGCGTGCACACGAGGGCTGCGTCAAGTAGTAAGAGACATCGCCCTGCAGAGTGCCCAGCAACTGGGCTGCGCGACGATAGTCCTTGTCGCCAACCATCCCGAAGACGATAAGCATCCGTCCATTCCCCTCTTGGCGGAGACGTTTCAGCTCACTCTGCAGTTGATGGGCAACAAACGTGATGCCAGCTACGTTGTGACCAGCATCGCAGATCATCACAGGCTGTTCGCATAGTTGTTGCCAACGGCCT
>CADCOX010000298.1 GCA_902803195.1 uncultured Bacteroidales bacterium | reverse complement strand
ATGCGAGCCATCAATGCTTTTGCTGCAGAGCATCATCTGCTTGTGATTGAAGATGCCGCTCAGGCTCATGGCGCTATGCTCGGCGATGCTCATGCGGGTCATCTCGGCCATGCAGCGGGCTTCAGTTTCTACCCAGCTAAGAACCTGGGCGCGCTGGGCGATTCGGGTTGTGTGACGACCGACGACGACACGCTTGCCGAATTGATTCGTAAGATGGCCAACTACGGCTCAGCTGAGAAATATGTCCACGAAGTCGAGGGTATGAACTCGCGAACAGATGAGTTGCAAGCTGCGGTGCTCAACGTGAAGCTGCCGCGACTGGATGCCGACAACGAGCGCCGACGTTGGATAGCCAAGCGATATATTGCGGGAATCGACAATCCGCTGATCGTTGAACCTATCATCCCGAAGGACGAGAACCAACATGTGTTCTATGTGTTTCCCATCCGCTGCGGCTATCGTCAGCAACTGATGACGTGGTTGAAGGAGCAAGGCGTAGACACACTGATTCACTATCCCATCCCGCCACATCACCAGCAGGCACTACCTGAGTACAGCAGCCTGAAATTACCTATAACCGAACAGATTCATCGCGAGATTCTGAGTCTGCCCATCTCTCCGTTGATGACAGAGAGCGAGATAGACCGTGTCATCGATGCCATCAACCGTTTCATTCCAGTCGATCAAGAACAATGAAACTGATAGTGCTCATCTCTACCATAGACGACGGCATCCTCGGGGTGCCTGATGTGCTGCGTCCCAAGGAGGCAGAGGTCTTGTATGTGGTGAGTTGGCAGCGAAACGTTCTCGATAAGGAGTACGATGATGTCGTTAATGCTTTACGCTGTCGTGATGATGTCAAGCTGTCGCCGATGGAGGGTAGGGGCTTGTGCTGCAATCGGAATCATGCGATGGAAGTGGCAATGAGTCTATTGGACGACGAACTGGAGGAGGCAGTCTTCATCATAGCCGATGACGACGAACGAATTGATGCCGGAGCTTTCGACCGCATCCGTGAGTTTTATGGCCGTTATCCTAAATTGGACGTGGCTTTGTGGCGTATGAATGACAGTGAGCAACGAGCCCAAAAGCGATACCCGTCGGTATTGACTGACTATCGTCTTTGCCCCAGATACTACTATCCCAGTTCGGTGGAAATGACCTTCCGTAGTCGGGTGTACGTTTCAGGTTTACGTTTCGACGAACGCTTTGGTCTCGGTTCGCCAGCGTTGTCGTCGGGCGAGGAAGAGGTCTTTCTGACTGCCGCTCTCCGGCGAGGATTGCGCGTCTATATTGTTCCTGATGTCCTCTGTTCGACTCCGATGTCTACGACGGGCTCAAGCGTGATGGACGAGAAGGTCTTGCGTTCAAAAGGAGCCGTCTATGGCTATCAGTACTCGCTTATAGGTGCGTTCCTGCGAGCGCTCCGTGAGGCTGTGGGTATTGGGCTTAGACAACGCGTTAATCCGTTCGGAATTTTTGCCCAGATATGGTCTGGCGTCAACTATATTCGCTCATGAAACCGCTTGTGACCATCATTATCCCTGTGCGCAATCGGGCTTCGCTCATCACGTGGACGCTCGATTCCATCGTCGCATCCACCCATCGTCCGCTTTGGCTCTTTATCGTGGACAATGGCAGTACGGACGAGACGAAGTCGGTCTGCGACGATTGGGCTAATCGCCATCGGTCATCAACGTTGCGAGTGGATGTCATCGAAGAACCCAAAGCGGGAGCTCCTGCTGCTCGCAATGCCGGTCTGCGGCGAGTGGAGACGCGGTATGTTTATTTCTTTGACAGCGACGATCGATTCTCGTCCGATTTCTTGGAAGACATTGAACGTGTGTTGCGCGAGAATCGTGAGAATCCTGCTGAGAGCGAGTGCGATCTCTTGTTCGTACCTGTGCGTCAGGGGAAGAATGGTTCGATGCGCGTTCGCGACCATGAGAAGTCCGATCGGGCAGCAGTGCAGATTATCTCGTCGATGCTTTCGACTCATTCCATGGTCTTTCGCACAGATTGGTTACGTCAGATTGGTGCTTGGGATGAGCGCCTCACCATCTGGCAAGACTGGGAATTGGGCGTGCGTGCGTTGCTGAATCGCCCTCATCTCTGTTGGGCCACCGAGAAGAGTTATCACGAGATACTCCTTCATGAGGACAGCATCACGGGTGCATCGCTCGTCGATAGGTGGGAGGGAACGTTGGAGTCCATGCGTGTGGCGCTCGAGGATGTGCGTACCGCTAAGGACTTGACGAAGCACGAACGGCGAAGTTGCCTTCGCGCCTTATATCTGCGGGCCATGATTCAGGCTGGCCGACTGCTGCGCGAACATTGTCCCATGGGCTCGCAAGCTTATATGAATTATGCTAAGGACGTCATCGGTCATCCCACTAAACCGTTGCGTATGTGGGGGATGGTGCTGAGGAATTATGTAGCACGAAGGGGACGTGGCGCATGGCGAGTGGCACGTCAACTGGTATAGAAATCAACGTATTGACGCGCTACCTTCACATGGTCGTGATGACGGCGGATGTATTCGATGCTGTCGAGTTGTAATTGGCGTATGTCCTCGTTGCCTTCGAGCAGACGACGGGCAATCTGGTCGTACACGTCCTGCTCGTTGGGTTGAACGTTGACGATGGGCCGCAGTTCGTGCTCGCTGAGAATCGCATATTGTTCTTCCTCGCCACCACCGACGACAATCATTCCTTTGGCCATCGCCATAAGTGCGTTCATGGCAGGCGTGTAGCTGTAGAGTTGGTCGAGCAGGACATGGCTGTCGCTAATCATCTGCTGATACTCTGCGAAAGGTACGCTCTCAGCTTTGTTGATGAGCACGCGGTCTGCACCATAATCAGCCTGCAATCGGAGTAGCGCACGCAACATCACGTCCGTTCCTTTGTAGGCCGAGCGCCCTCGTTGAATGCCGATGAAGAAACGCACGGGAGATGCCGCCTCGTCGCCAGGACGCTTGTCGATGGGATAGAGCTTTGCAGGCGAGACAGACGAGAGGTCGATAGGGAAGGGGATGAAGCGCGTCTTCGTGGGGTAGAAAGGCCGATAGCAGCAATCGTATTCGTAAAGGCCTGTGATGATGCCGTCGCAGTCGGCTGCGATGCGTTGATTCAATTCGCCTTTCTTGCCGTAAAGCCAGTCGGCAGTCCATTGGTCGTTGTCGGCATTTCGGCGTAACTCACTACCGATGTTGAAATCGGAATAGCGGAAGGTCTTGCAGTCCGAGCATACTTTGACCCAATAATAATCCATCCCGAAAGCCCCCATGAACACACGTCCGTTGTGGCGGCGGAGGTATTTGTACAACGGCCAGCAGCGGTCGCCCTTGAGGTCGAGGAACACAGGGTTGATGATTTGCACGACATCATAGCCTCGCAATCGTGGCCAGACTCGGGCAATATCGAGCAAATAGCGAATCGACGCGCCTTTGTTCAGGCTTCGCCGTCTGAGGTCGATGTCGCGAGGATATTTCTTCCATCGGTCGCCATCGGAGACAACGGTCACATCATGTCCGAGAGCCCTAAGACCCTCGGCCAATGTCCAATGAACGTTGCTATATTCGCCGATGAGAAGAATCTTCATAGTTTTAAACGGTAGCGTTAACGGGAACGATAACTACTTTATGGATAAAGCGAATGCCTTCGTTGAGTATATCGTTATCGTTCCCGTTCTTCAAGTTTGAAGCATCATTGCGCGAGCGCCCGTTATAGTTCCCGTTCTCGTTCTCGTTATCGTTTACGTTCCCGTTATCGTTCCCGTTATCGTTCCCGTTCCCGTTCCCGTTTATTTAACGAGCACTTTCTTTCCGTCGATGATGTAGACGCCACGTCGGAGCGTCTTCGTGTTGACGGGAATGCCCATGAGCGTATAGGTAGTCGAGGATTGCTGTTTGTCGGAAAGGTCACTGATAGCCGTCACGGGGTCTTGTTCCCAAGTGAGCGTGAAGTGGTCGGCGCTCCACCATGAAGTACCCGAACCTTCCAGAGTGATGGTAAACGGCTGCCCCTGAGCCACGCTAATGCGGCTGAGGCTGACGCGCTGCCAACCCTTGGGGTATTCGCCATCGTCGGCTCCATTGCCGGTGAACTCTTTCTCAACGGAATGAGTGGAAGTGCTGGCCGAGAGCTTCATCGTGAAAGTGGCGGCAGAGCGGAGCATGGCGCTGACCGTGTAGAGGCCTTCGGGCAAGCCCTCAACGGTCTGCGAGAGGCTGAACGAATGGTTGTCGGCGCTCCATTTGTCGAAATAGACATTCTTGGGGTCGGAGTTGACACCGTCGAAGGCTTCGCCGCTGTTGAAACCTATGTTGTTGGCAGTCCAACCGTCTGTACGCGAGCTTGTTGCTTCGGGATTATGGATGAAGAAGCTGAGGTCGCGCCCCTGCTTGCCCACCTCCGGCATCTGTGCGAGGAAGGCTTTCTGCGCTTTCGTCTGTACGTGTTCGGGCGTGCGGTCAAGCACATCCTCGACTGTGCCCAGATACTCAAGGCTGAAGTTGTCGGCGCCGGCCCAGCGGGCAGTCATGGGACTGAGGTTGCGGACGCCTACGCGGAGGGTCCCGTTGTTGACGACGATGTTGTCGATGGTCAGCAGGTCGGCACCGTCCATCTCGCTATCCTTCGTGACGGGAGCGAACCAGTTGACACCTTGGCTCTGAGCATAGAGTCCTACGGCATTGTTTACCGTAGCACCTGCAACGCCGTTCGACGAGTTGAACACGTTGGCTGTAAGGCGATAGAGACCGTTCGTCAGACCCGTGAGATCCTGATAGTAGTCGAAGTTCTCGCCTGCGGCTGACGGATGCCACACCTCGAAATAGGTGTCGCCGCTGCTGGCTTTGGTGAAGCCGTTCTGTGCGCCGCGGAAGCAGGTCCAGCCCGTGATGTCGGAGAAACTATTGGCGTTGATGCTGCCGTTGATGAGCGTTCCGAGTTTGAAGGCTTCGCTCGTGGCTGTCTTGCCTGTGATTGTCGTCACGACGACGCGGAACTCATCGCCCGGCCGAACCGTTCCGACATGGATGTCCTTGAGTTGGATGTTGGCGTCCTCGAAGAGCGGAGTATCCGTGATTGTCGTCTCGGTGTTCCATGTCCCGCCATCTGTGCAACGCTGAATGGTCATGGACGCGGTCATGTCGGTATTCGGGTTGTTGATGGCGAATGTCATCGTCTCGGCCTCGCTGTCGTAGCTGCCGCTGGCCGTAGGCGTCTTCACGCTGGGCTCCCACCAAGTAGGCACCTTCGTGTAATTGCTGTTATAGGCAAAGGTGGCGCGGTGGTCGCGGTAGACTTCACCTGCAGGGGTGATCTTGCCCGTCGAACTCGAATACATTCTTGTGCGGTCTTCGGGTGACGAACTGTACCAGTCAAAGCTATAGATGGCATAGCGCTCGATCCAAGGACACTCGTCGATCAGTTGAAGTAGCACCTGCAGATACTTGCGGTTGTCCTCGTAGGAACTGATTTTATTGCCATTCCATGAGGCGCTGATTTCCATCTCGGTAAGCCATACCGGTCGTCCCGTCTGGTTGTAGAGGTTCTTGCATTGTGTGTTGCAGAACCAGGTGGCGTATGCGTTGGCATCGCGACCGCCGAGATCCCAATAAGCATGAGTGACGGCGAAGTCGCAACGCTTGGCATTGGCATCGACATAGTCGAAATAACCTTTCTTGTCGCTCTTGTTGAAATAGCTGAAATCGGTGGGCTGTGGCGATCCTATACGGCTGCCGCTGGGCAGGTATTCAACAGTCATCTCGTAGGTAGTCCATTCACTGAGCTTGCCCCCGCAACTGCATTTGTCGCTCGTGTGCTGCTCGCTGTGCTCCGGCTCGTTGATGGAAAGGGTAGCTGAGCTGGCGTGTTCGTTCACCTGACTCACGCTGGGCCACCAACGGTGCTGGCGGCAAGGCACATATTCCATGTTCGAGGTCGACCAGTAGTCGGCATTCCATGCCCAATACCAAGTGGCACGTAGTTCATCGCCGCCCGAAGTTCCGGCCGTGTTGCCCCAGCCTTTCTTCGACACATACTGCCACGGGCGGATATGAACAGAAGTCACGCGGCTCTTCAACGCATTGGGGAGCGTCACCGTCTGGTCGGCATGGTCAGCCACATATACACGGCTGTAGCCCTGTCCGTTGCGGCCGGTAGCCAAAGTGGCCATATAGCCGCGCCTGAGCGTGAAGCTCGTCATGCGGTTGCTGTACTCTTTCAGGTCGCTATGGTTGCCTTTGCTGAGGGTCAAGGCTCCGTTGTCAGCCTCGAAAACCGTCGAGGGTAGGGGGATGACCGCTGCGCCGTTGAGGTAGATGGCTACGCGGCAGTTGTCATCGACAACCGCAGCTGCGCCATTGATGCGGACGTATTTCAGGAAGTCGCTCTTCACTTTCGAAGGCGTGATGTTATCGAAGATGAGCCAAGTGCGATCAGAACCCAAGTCGACGGTCGTCGAACCTGTGATGGGGTCGTTATTAGCCGTGAGGTGAATGTCTATGGCATCGCTGCGGCTGATGCTTTGATTGGCCAATTGTACATAGTCAATTTCCTGCACGCCCTGCGCGTTGGTGTAGACCGGACTCACATAGGCTTGTCGCGAGGCGTTGTAGTCGCCCGTCGCAGGGATGATGGTGAACTGCGAGTGACTGCCTTTAGGCTTGTCGTAGTAGACGCCCACATAGTCGCT